>JAGXOB010000128.1 GCA_019894735.1 Promethearchaeota archaeon
CTGTATTCAACGCTTTCTGTTATCCTCTATTCTTATATCATTTACATCTTCATCGCAATATTTTGTATTAGGGCAAGGAAGCAAACAGAAGATGCTAAAGCAAGAGCAGGTTTAATACTTTTATTCTTAGCTATGATCTCTATGATAATTTTCTTTCTAATGCTAGTTTTCGACACCATACTTATTACATTATCAGATCATCCTGGATATTCTGAGTTCGTTTATATCGCTTGGATCTTCGCGATATTATTCTTCGTTTTCACTTATTTGTCATTAGTTATGCCAAAATGGCTCGTGGATAGAATTGTAAAGTAGGTTTAACAAATATTTTTTTTTTTAGCTCAGTTTGGTTTGCATGAGAATTTCGTCTACGATCATCTCAACCGATTTATCTGTAGTTTCGATGACGATCTCGGCTGAGGAATTGTAATAAATTTCTCTTTCGAGCAAAATTTTTTCTATTTCTTTAAAGGGTTCTTTTTTGTTGATAATTGGCCTGTTTTCCTTACCGTCATTCATCACTCTGCTATAAATTACTTCAGGAGTTGCTGTTAATAAAACTATGTGGCAGGACTGCTTTAATATTTCAATATTACTTTCGTTTAAAACAACTCCTCCTCCGCAAGATATAATCGATTTTGATAATTGAGATACTTTCTTACACGCTTCAATTTCGTATTCTCTGAATTTGGCCTCGCCCTCTTCTTCAAAAATTTTGGGGATTGACTTTCCAGTAATCTCTATAACAACACGATCGGTTTCTATGAATTGATAATCTTTTCCCAAGCGATCACTTAATGCTTTTCCTACAGTGGACTTACCCGTTGCCATAAATCCTATTAAAGCGATGGAATCCTTTGTCATAGTATTAACTCAAAATTTCTATTTCGCTTTGGTGTAATTTAGAAAAATATAAAATCCCTAGACTATTACACTGAAAACCCATGCGTTTCTAAAATGCCTTTCTCCAATCCTATGTAATTTCCATTAATATAGGTGAAGCAATTGAATTTTTCAGGATCTAATCTTCCATTTGAGACATAATTCGCATCAGAGTGAGATGCAACTACTTCTCCAAGATAACAGACATGAGAGCCTAATTCAATTCGTTTAATAACTTTGCATTCCATATTCCAAGGAAATTCTTTAACCATAGGAACTTGAACTATCTTCCCTTGTTCTTTAGTCAAGTTTAATTCTTTCCATTTATTTACGTCTCTTCCCGAACGCGTCCCACAATAATCCATCTCTTTCAATTGGTCTTTTGTAGGGTAGTTAATTACAAACTCCCGGTGTTTCTCGATTAATTCGTACGAATGGCGTTTAGGTTGTATTGAAATTGCTATAATTGGAGGATTTAAGCACACTTTACCAACATACGCGAGAGTAATTAAATTCGCTTCATCACCAATCCCCACAGATATTACTGCGGCAGGCATAGGAAATGTCGTTATTCCCGCACTGAGAGAAATCTTATTCATAATTTAATATCATCCTTTATTTGTTTTCTACTTATTGCTAAATAATTATAAATTAATCTAATTCTTAAACATATTAATAGTTTCAAATTTAATAATTATTGTAATAGCATGCTTAACATTCCGGATATAAAAGCTGGGACTAAGGTCTTGTGTGTAATTGGTCATCCAATTGAGCATAGTATGAGTCCAGTAATGCATAATACTGCGCTTAAAGATCTATATTTAGATTACATTTACCTAGCCTTTGATGTGTCCTCTCAAGATCTAGAAAAAACTGTGATAGGATTTAGAAAGCATGATATCAAAGGGATAAATATCACCATTCCACACAAAGAGAGAATCATGCTATATTTAGATCAAATTGACCCTCTCGCTGAGAAAATTGGTGCAGTTAATACTGTTAAAAATGTAAATGGAAATTTAATAGGTAAAAACACGGATGCATTCGGGGCTAAAAAAGCTTTAATTGATGCAGGATGTAAAATTAAAGGTAAAAAAGTATTAGTCTTAGGAGCAGGAGGGGCTGCTAGAGCAATTAGTTTTGCTTTATCTGAGGAAATAGACGAGATCTTTATCAGTAACAGGACGGAGAAGCGTGCCATTGAATTGGCAAAAGATCTAAACGATAAGGCGAAGATAACTGCTATAGGAAAAGATTCGAGTAAAGAAACGCTGAAAAGGTTGATTAATGATGTAGATATTTTGATTAATACAACTCCTGTTGGTATGTATCCCGATATAAACCAAACACCAATTTCTAAGGAACTGTTAACAGATCATTTATTTGTATACGATATTATTTACAATCCTCTCAAAACTCAATTTTTAAAGGACGCTAACGAAATTGGGTGTAAAACATTAAATGGGATTGATATGTTTGTTAATCAAGGGGCTTTAGCATTTGAATGGTGGACAAATAAAAAACCAAATATTAAATTAATGAAAGAGAAAATTATTGAAATTTTGGGAAAAAAATGACAGTAGGAAAAAGCATTACTATAATAGGTGGCTCTGGTGGCATGGGCAAAGTTTTTGGAAAATATTTTCAAGGTCATGGGTTTGAGGTAACCTTCTATGCTCGGAACGAACAAAATTTGAGAAAAGCCGCAACAGAACTGAATGTAAAATTTGAACTTTCACTTGAAAAAAGCGTTAGAAATGCCGATATGGTTATGATTTCAATTCCGATAAACTCCACACCTGACATGATAAAAAAAATAGGACCTTTATTGAAGAAAAATGCCTTAATTTTTGACATCACATCTTTGAAATATACCGTTTTTAAGGCTTTAAATGAGGTAAAAAATAAATTCCCTGTTAACTGTATATCGTTCCATCCCATGTTTGGTCCGGGAATAAGTGATATGAAAAATTATGTAATGATGGTTGTAAAAGTAGGAGGAACTGAACAATACGAAGTAATTATAAACGAGCTCTTGGAATTATTTAGATCTGACGGATTAATTGTTACTGAAACCTTACCAGAGATCCACGATAAACGAGTAGCTCTTACTTTAGGTGTCCCCCATATGTTTAACATCCTTTTTTTAAATCTTCTTAAGAGGACTAACGAACCGTTAAATGAATTGACACGGTTTACTGGTACAACTTTTTTGCTCCAAAAAGTTTTTGCCGAGAGTATTATCCAGAGAGAAATGGAAATGTTTGGAGAGATTCAAATGGAGAACCAAGAGTTTATTAAAATTTTAGAAATTTTTGAAAATCTGCTCCATAAATATAAAAAAATAATTGAAGATAAAAATGTCATAGGTTTTAACGAAATCTTCTCTCAAGGATTAAACTATTCAAAAGAAGATGACCATTTTGAAAATTCTTATAGTTATTTTTATGAATTTATGAAGATATTAAAAAAAGAAAGTGAAGAATAAATTTTTTTCTAATAATTTTCGTGAGGTTATTAACAATTTATTCGGATTAAAAATAGATAATAAATATATGAATCTAATTTAGAGGGTTCAACAACGGAAAATTTAACTTCCTTTCAAGTATATAGCACAGGAAATCTTGGGACATTTAATATCCTGGTTGATAAGATTTGGGTAAAGGATAATAGAATATATTTTAGGGTACAAGAGATAATATCTGCCGAAAGAAAATATTTAAGAAAAGAAAAACTTCCCAATATTTATTCTATCCACGAAAAAGAATTATTTAGCATAAGATGTAGGTTATATTTCTAATTTTTAGAGATCCATTGAATTATACTTTTGTACCACAATGTGCACAAAATTCCGCTTCTTTATTTAATAATGGTTCTCCACAAAATGAACAGAAGTTTTGATGTAGCACCTTGTTTTCTTTCCCAGAATTAACTACATCAGTATCGCTTTCTTGCCCTAATCCCGTGATATTTTTAATTTGATTAGAGGATTGAACATTGCTGGCTTTAGCTAATGTAATTGATGAGCGACAATGAATACAACGGCTAGGAGTATTGTTATAATATACGATTCCATATATTATTAGACCAATTCCTCCTGTGAAAATTAATAAGAATATCATTAATGGCCAGTTTGGTGCTTCTTTGACCAATAACACGTTTTGCTTACAATTGGGACAATATCCTACAACATTTCTAGTTGACATGTTCATCATTGATTTTTAAGTTTAACAACTTAGAAATAAATTATCTCCCTTAAAATATTTATTAAATATTATTCAAATGGATACTAACACTTTAATCCTAAAATAAGAAAATTACTTATTAATTAATATATCATAATAATTAAAATGAGAAAATCAATGCAACATTCAATTTTTATTGTTCTTGATGGAATAGATGGTTCAGGCACATCAACTCACAGTAAACTATTATCAGGTTTTTTGAGCTTGAAAGGCTTGAAAGTTTATTTAACCCAGGAACCGTCGAATAGCGATATTGGAAAACTATTAAGAACTTATTTGAAAGATGATAGAATTCCCGCTTCTACAGACGCGTTATTATTTGCTGCTGATAGAGTTCTTCATTTTAAAAACGATATAAAAAAAAAATTAGAGAAAGGATATAATGTAATATCAGATAGGTATTTAGAATCTTCCATTGCATACCAATCTTGTCAAACTGAAAACATAAGTATTGAATGGGTTTCAAATTTAAACAAATTTGCAGGTAAACCCGATCTGACAATCATTTTAGATATCGATCCTAAATTGTCATTAGCCAGGAAACAGCATAAGGTTTTGGACAAATTCGAAGACACATCATTGTTAGAAAAGGTAAGGCAAGTATATCTTGATCGCGCTAAAAATGAGGAGTATGTTGTAATTAACACAGACAATATAATCGAAATAGTCCAAGCAAAGATCCAAGACGTTGTTATTGAAAAATTAGCTCAAAGTGGAATCCAAATTAAATACTAAATCACCTATAACGGGGGAAAAGATAATATCTCGAAACAAAACGCTGAGTAAAACTTATTTTAACCACGATACACTGTCAAATTATGTCAACACTTTTAGTTTTCCACGATTGGCAGGCACTGAAGGTGAAAAAAAAGCGGTTAGGTTAGCTTACGAAACTTTCGAAGAGATAGGATTTAAAAAAGATCAAATAGAGAAACAACCTTTTGATTTTTCAGATTTTTATTCTACGACCTTACTGAAATTGCTTATGACGTTAAATCTGATATTCAATTTAAATCTTTTATTACTCTCTTATATTCATGTTTCGTTAACGATGTTATTAATCATTTTTATATCTTTAGTTGTTTATTTAATAATTAAAGGTTCAAAACACCCAGAAATTTCAGGATTTTGGGGTGAATATTTTGGTGAAACTATTTCTTCTATAAATGTTTTTACAAAAATTCCTGCTAATAAGATGCCGGAGAAGGATGCTGGAAACATAGTACTTTCAGCTCACCTCGATTCTAAATCACAATCTATAACTACATTTTGGAGAGTTGTTCTGTATAAAATTATATTGTATAGCGTAATACTATTAGGAGGAGATTATATTTTTTTTTGGATCATTCTTTTGGGAAATTTGAATATTTCCTTTTATATTACTATGTATGTAGCTTGGATATCGATAATATTGATCTCATCTACAAATATTTGCTTATTGTTCCTTACCACACATAATAAATCTCTTGGAGCTCTTGATAACGCATCTGGAATGGCAATAGTATTCGAATTAAGCGCTTTCTTTATTAAACATCCTTTGGATAATTTCAACATTTGGTTTTGCCAATTTTCGGCAGAAGAATTAGGAACAATGGGTTCGCGCGTGTTTGTAAATAAATATGAAAATCAATTCGTTAAAGGAAGAGTTTTTCAAATTAATTTTGATATGGTTTCTTGTACATGCCATAAAAATAATAGGATTGAATATTTTAAGTCCTATGGAGTAGGTATACGTAGAGTGATTGCCCCACTTTTAAGTAAATACATTTTGCGGGCTGCTAAAAGCGAAAACTTATCGGTGAAAGGGCTCCATTTAAGCACTGGAGCACATACAGATACAATTCCTTTTCGTCTAAGGGATTACGATGCAATTGATATTACTACTGGAGCAGCATCGCTATACACTCATACAGTTAAAGATACTCCTGAAAAAGTAGATCCTAAAATTTTACTTGACACATGTAATTTATTTCGAGAAACAATAAAGTTAATTGATGATGATTATAGCATTTTATGTGAAAATCAAGACCTTAAATGTGATATTGAATGAGTTATACACTAGCAGAAAAAATATTAAAAACACATTCTAAAGTAGAAAAAATCTCACCTGGACAATTTGTGGAAGCAGAAATTGATTTAATAATGGTACACGAGCAGTTGGGGGGAAGAATTCACTTAGAATATGAAAAGCTCGGGATAGACTATGTTTGGGATCCTAATAAAATATTCTTTATTCTCGATCATTGGGTACCCGCCCCAACTATCAACGCAGCACGAATGCACCAAGATTGCGTTAAATTTGCAGAAAAATATAAATTTGTCCATAATATGGGAATTAACAAAGGAATCTGCCATCAAGTTCTACCAGAACTGGGGTTTTCAAGACCAGGGATGTTAATAGTCGGTTCTGATAGTCATACAACTACATATGGTGCTTTC
>JAGXOB010000129.1 GCA_019894735.1 Promethearchaeota archaeon
ATCTATACATTCTCAGTTATAACCAGCAACGGATTCCCTTATTACCAGTTAAAAGTGAAAGAGGCTCCAAACGGGATAAATCTGTACCTAAGATTTTTTGACTTTACAAAAGAGGAACTTAAACCTCCATCCAATTTTGAAATCGCTGATTCTTTTGATTTAAATGCAGGGTTAGTTTCAGCACTATTTAAATTTGCGCGAGCCATGTCTAAAAACATACATATTCTTGAATTCAATTCCGACGAACAAGCTAACAGGAAAGAAGAAAAAGGAAAATACTCCGGGGATGTTCTCGTCACTTGCCAAACAGAATCGTATTTATTTCACAAATCAGTTTACGCAAAAATAAAGTTAATTTACGATATCCTTCTCTCATATAAAATACCACTTGAAACAGCTATAGAAATCTTGCCTGTCCAAGAAGAAAAAATCTATAATATTTTGAACGATTTTGACGCTAGATCCCGTGTAGACGAACATAAAACCCAACTAAAACGTTTAGGAAGCGATTTCCTTAAAGAAATGAAAACTTACGGTTTACGTGAAATTTGTATTACCTCATTCGATCTCTCACCTATTATGATAATGGGTAAAAAATATTCGTTTGATGATGTCCACGGAATATTAAGAAACATAGGAAACATTCCCGAAATACCTCCTTTAAATTGGGTATACCGACAATCTATTCACAATGGCGAGGAAATTTGGGTATACATATACAAATCAGATGTAGGGCCAAGCGTAGAAGGCTTATTTGAACCTTACCTTTATCTACTTATCTGCGATTTTAACTCGTATTTAGGGGAAATTCCCGAAACGCTTGGGAATAAACTTAACAGATTATTAGGATAAGTTAAGAACACTAAAATTAATTACATGCTGTTTTCTGATATATTCTCTAAGTAATTTGAAACAGGATAGGCTTTAATTTTATTATTGGCAATGTAGCTATAAAAATTCCGTTTTAATTCCAATATAAATATCGAGTCATTATGAGCGATTATCCTGCTAAACGGATAATTTTTTACCTCTCCTTTCTCGTCATAAATTAGAAATTGATAGGAATAGGTGGGAAATTTCTCATGAAGATGCGGTACTTTTATCATAACATGAATTCTGTATCCTCTAATCTTAATATCTTCCATTTATTCCAAACCCCAATTACATCACAAAAATTGTATATTGCTATTTATAAATCAAATCATCATTTAGTATTTAAATTGTTATATCTGTTTTTTGAAGTATCAGTTTTTAGACGGATTGATTTCTTTAAATTTCCTTTTTTAGTTCCATAGATTGTTTAATTTGTCCTTGATACATAAGAACCTAAGGATTTAATAAAACTTAAAGAAGTTAAATCTAATAATTTCCAAGTTTCATTAGTGTTGATGTTATTTTGAAGTTCAGTTAGAGATTTTATAAAAAATATTCTACTAACGGATATCTATTCTAATTAAAATCCTTAATTCTAAAAAATCACGTCACTCTGATACAATTGACATTTCAGATTTTTCGAAATTCCTTGAAATCACCAAAAAGTATAATTTCGATATAATGTTAGAAATTAAAGATAAGGAGAGAAGTGCTATTAAAGCATTACAACTAATTTTGGACGATAAACGCTTTAGAAGCGATATGTAAAATCCTACCTTTCCGAAATTTAATTAAACAACTTTGAGTTAAGTTAATTATGGTCAAAATAAAATTACCTGAAATGACAGATCAAGAAGTTGAATCAGTATTAAGTAATGAAAATATATGTAGAATAGCTTTTATTGAAGATAGTTATCCCTATATTTGTCCTTTCCAGTATGTATATCTTAAAAATCAACTTTACTTTCATCTCACGAATTACGGTAAAAAAATGAGAATTCTTAAAAAGAATAACAATGTCTGCGTCTCTATTGAAAAGTTGGAAGAGGATTTAAGCTCTTATTCCTTTATTTCCATTCAAGGAAAACTTGTTCAAATTGAGGATAAAGAGATTCTAAAATTGGTGATTCGAGAAATGGTAGATAAGGCAAAAGGGCAGTTTTCTAGAAATTTCCTCGCTGCACATGGTTTCAGGGGGGAAGATGGATGGGAAAGTCTGATTGAGGATAAATTATTAATTTATAAACTAGAAGAAGTTGGCATTAGGATCGGACTTAAATCGTATTAATCGTAACTATAAGCTAGATTCTAGCAAAAAATGAGTTTTTTCTAGAAAAACTCAAAACAAAGTTTCGTTTTTAGATTCTATAGACGAACCTAAAGATGAACCTATTAATAAATAAATATCTTTTTTTTATAGATTTTATTTTCGATTATTATTAGATCGTTAAATTTATCCTCTATAGAAGTTATAACCTATAACTAGAACTTTTTAATAAGATATTTCACCTTAAATTTCTATGACTGAGTTAAAAACTAAACCTAATAATAAGAGCGTTGAGGATTTTCTAAAAAAGGTCGAACATCCGACTAAGCGTGAGGATAGTTTTAAGATTTTAGCATTAATGAAAGAGATTACTCAAGAAAAACCCGTAATGTGGGGCGACAGCATCGTTGGATTTGGAAGTTATCGCTATAAATATGCCAGTGGTCGAGAAGGAGATTGGCCTTTAGTAGGATTCTCGCCTCGTAAACAAAATTTAACTCTATATATCATGTCGGGTTTCGATAAATATGATGAAATCCTTAGGAATCTGGGGAAATTCAAGACGGGAAAATCATGTTTGTATATTAACAAACTTAAGGATATAGATTTACAAATTTTAAGAGAACTAATTCTTGAGTCGGTAGAATATATGAAAAAAGAAGAATCATAAAATTATAATGAAAAAAATAATACAACATTAGTGACCATGCCAGAACTTCCAGAAGTAGAAACATTCAAAAGATACCTTGATACGACCTCTTTAAAGCAAGTGATCACTGATGTAAAGGTTACTGACGGTAGGATTTTAAATACTGAAGAGACTCATCTAATAAAGTCTTTAATAGGTAAGAGATTTGAATCTTCACTCCGACATGGAAAGTACTTACTTGTTTACCTCAAACCACAATATCTCGTAATGCACTTCGGAATGAGTGGAGACTTAGAGTATTATGATTCAAAAGAAGAACCTCCTAAATTCAGTAAAGTTATCTTCCATTTCAATAACGGTTTCAATTTAGCGTATATATCCATTAGAATGTTTGGGAAGGTATCTTATGCTAATTCAATAGAAGAATTTATTGAAAATAAAAAATTAGGACCAGATGCCTACAAAATGACGCTCAAGGAATTTCAAGAAGCTGTGAAGAAAAGAAAAGCGATAGCTAAAAACGCACTCCTAAATCAAAGTTTTATCGCGGGTGTTGGAAACATCTATTCTGACGAAATTTTGTTCAGAACCAAGATACACCCTAAAACTAATGTTAATACGTTAAGTGAAGGTAAAGTAAAAGAGCTATATACAAATATTAAGGATGTGTTAGAGTACGGAATAAAGAAAAAAGGAGATCTAAGCACTTATCCGAACGAATTTTTGATTCCTCATCGCAAGAAAGAAGAAAAATGCCCAACGTGCAATAGTGATATTACCCGTTTTGAAGTTTCAGGACGACACGGATTTTTCTGTCCAACCTGTCAAAAGAATTAAATGTGTAATTAGAGTAAAAAGTGGAGCTTAAAAATGTCAGTAAAATCAAATCCGCAATTCTGGGAAAAACATCCTTGGACAAAACAAGCGCGTAATATTATTGATAATCTTGATAAATTTCCCGCTCCATCAAAAATTACTATAATAATGAGACATTCCCAGAGAAATGAACCAAAATTGGTTAACGAGAGCGATATAGAAGGAGCAAATATGGAACTAACTCCGCTAGGGGAAGAAATTGCTAAAATTTTTGGCAATAATTTACCTAAAAATAGAGCGGTTCGATTATTTCATAGCCCTCGTAGCCGTTGTAAGGTAACTGCGGAAAAAATTTACCAAGGATTTACAGAAATGAACGGAAGGGGGCAATTTATTGGAGAATGTAATGCTTTATATGGTATTGGAATAAACGGCCAATCATATTTAGACGAATTTAATTCGTATAAAAATTATCAAGTAATCCTTAAATATTTGGCAGGGATTTACTCGCCAGAACTATGGCCTCCAGCAGAACCTTTCTATAAGAGAAGTGGTGATCGAATTTGGAGTCAAACGGAGAGCAGTTCTCAAGGTGGTATTAATATTTTCATTACTCATGATTTTCATATAATGATTTTTAGGTTCGGATGGTTTGGCCTTCCACCTGATGAACATTGGGTCGATTATCTGGGAGGTTTTGTGTTCTCGATAATGAAAGACCATATCTTACTGCTTGATCACGGTAATTTAATTAAACTTGGTATCCCATACTGGTGGAAAAAAAAAGAAAAATAATATTCATTTTTTAAAATTCGGTTTTATCGTTAGTAGCTAGTTAACCAAAAATACCATATAAGCAAGGACAAAGTAATAAAGCTGATAGGGGGTTACCATTATTCTTTCGATGATCCCTCTATACTTACCCGAGGCAAAAATAGCAGAAATAATTACACCAACTAAAGAGAGTATTGCAGAAATTAGTGAAAATATTGCAAAACCACTCCAAATTAAAACTGATTGTAATCGAAGCCAAAGTGCTACCATTCCTGAAATAGTCAATAATCCCATTACGACAACGAGAATTATGTGTATTTTTCCTTTATATGTCGTAAACTCTCCTCCTTCGTCAAGCGGAAAGAAAAAAGCTATCAGTATTCCCACAATAGAACTAATCAGAAAGAGTATTGGTCCAACAATTGAACCTCCACCATCGCTAATTCCATCCTGGAGTCCAATGAAAAAAACAAACAACAAAATACTTTCTGTAACGATAAATGATTGCGCTGCGCGTCTATTAGGAGCACCCACCGCAAAAAGTGAACTGATATCATCGCGTATATGACTATAGTTTGATTGTTTACTTCCAATTATAACCCACATCGCTGTATATACGATTGGACTAAGCATCCCACAAATTGCCAAAATTTGAAATAAAATCATAAGTTTTTTGTAATATACTTAAAATTAAAACTTTACCCTCAATTAACCTTATTTTATAAGATAATTATCATCATCGGCGGAGGGTTATTGTTCTTTTCACCCATTATAACATAGCTAATGTATTACAATGCTTGTTAATGAATAGTTATTCATAACTTGAACATATGTTTAAAATTTATAAATAATTTATTTTAAAATCAACTAAAAAATATAAAATGAGTAATATGAAAGCAATTGTATACGAAAAATACGGTCCAGCTGATGTTCTTCACCTCAAGGAAGTAGAAAAACCTACTCCCATGGATAACGAAATACTGGTAAAAGTGTATGCGTCATCAGTAAATTATTCAGCAAGGTTAGTTCGAAGTGGTAAGCACCCAGATAAAAGCTTATATACTTTCGCGTTGCGATTAATGTTTGGCTTTAGAAAACCTAAACGTCCAATATTAGGGTACGAGCTTGCAGGAGAAGTTGAATCCGTAGGGAAAGATGTAACACTTTTTAAGAAAGGCGACCATGTTTTTGGAACTACCACTGGATTGAGGGATGGTGCTTATGCCGAGTATATATGCCTGCCTGAAGTATGGAAGAAAGGGATGGTAGCAATAAAACCAGCTACTATGTCATTTGAGGAAGCGGCAGTCTTACCTGTTGGTGGATCTACGGCATTGAACTATCTAAGAAAAGGAAATATCCAGAGCGGACAAAAAGTGCTTATCTATGGTGCTTCTGGAAGCAACGGTACGTATGCGGTACAACTTGCCAAATACTTTGGAGCAGAAGTTACCGGGATTTGCGGTCCCACAAATTTAGAAATGGTGAAATCTCTGGGAGCTGATAAAGTAATTGATTACACTAAGGAGGACTTTACTGAAAGTGGAGAACTTTATGATCTCGTCTTTGACGCCGTTGGAAAAGCCTCATCTTCAGATTGCCAAAAAGCACTAGCGCCGAACGGGACCTATTTGACAGTTTTAAAGGGAACATACAAAGAAAAAGCTGAAGATTTAATCTTCCTTGGAGAGCTTTTTGAGGCAGGTAAGTTAAAACCGATCATAGATAGGAGTTATCCTTTAGAAAAAACCGCCGAGGCTCATAGCTATGTCGATGAAGGGCACAAAAAGGGAAATGTAGCAATAACTGTAAAAACTGAGAGGGTGTGATAAAACTATGGAAGATGTGAAGATAATATTTGCATTCATTTGGGTTGCAGTAATGTTAACTTTTTTGTTAGGTGATGTTCTGCGAGTATTTGCAGGGGATTTTAAACCTGGAGAAGTAGATGGTAAGCCCGTGTCTCATAAAATGTATTTTGGAATGGCAGTAATTATGGTGGTTCCGATTGTTATGGTTGTCTTATCCATTACTTTAGATGTTCCTGTAAATAGCTGGGTAAACATTATCGTAGCCGGTTTCTTTATCGTGTTCAACCTCGCTGGAATAAAGGGCTATAAGGCTTATGATGTTTTTTTGCTCATTGTAAGCATGGTGTTTAATGTACTGACTATTTGGTATGCAT
>JAGXOB010000012.1 GCA_019894735.1 Promethearchaeota archaeon
GGCGAGAACCAGAACTTTGAATGGTTTTGGATATTCCTTATATCCCCTTTTAATTTTTGTGAACATTAACAGAACAACTTTTGATTGTATTTGTTATTACTGAGTATGATTTCTGGTTTTTTAAAATACCATCTTCCAATAAATTAAGATAAATTTAATTGTGGTAAACTAATAAATCTTAATCTAACTATTATTTTTATTGAGCATTAAAAAATATTAAGAGAGAATCAAAAATGTTTGATTATTTAATAAGTGAAAATGCCAAAAAAATTAAAGAAGAGGTACGCTCATTTGTAAGAGACGATGTTCCTCACTCTTTAATTAAAAAAATGGATAAAGAAGAGATAAATTATCCCGTTGAGTTCTTACAGAAACTTGGTAAAAAAAATCTTATAGGATTGAGGTTTCCTAAAGAATTTGGTGGTCGAGGTTTAAATTGGGAGTGTGAAGTCGTTGCTCTTGAAGAAGTAGGTGTATTAGGGAGCTCTTTACCGTGTTTATATTCTCTACCAATAATTACTGGAGAAGCCATGAATTTATTTGGTTCTGAGGATCAAAAATTAAATTACTTGAAACCAATGTGCGAAGGTAAAAAGTATACCGCAGAGGCGTTAACAGAACCAAGGGGCGGTTCAGATTTTTTTGGCGCAACTTGCACAGCTGTTAAAGATGGCGATTATTATATATTGAACGGGGAGAAGCGTTTTGTTGTGGGGGCTGAGGGAGCAGATTTTTTCCTAGTTTATGCTAAAACCAACCTTGATCCTAAATCTGATCCTCGGTCATCGTTGAGTTTATTTATCGTAGATCGTAGTAAGGGTGTCGAAACGGAATATATATACGGCCTTCTAGGAACTAGAGGTGGTGGCGCTGGAAGACTCAAATTTGAAGATGTTCAAGTTCCTAAAGAAAATATCATTATGGGGGAAGGGAAGGGAAGTATAATTTTTTATCAAATGATGGTCCCTGAACGCCTCACAACCGCGTCAGGCTCATTAGGATCAGCTAGAACGTGTCTTCATATTGCTACTAAATATTCAACTAAAAGGAAAGCTTTTGGACAGACAATTAATAACTTTCAAGCTGTGAATTTTAAAATAGCCGATAGTATTACACTTTTAGACGCAGCGAGGTCAATCGTTTTAAATACCGCAAGAACGATTGATGCAGGAGCGCCTTCCGCTTTACAGAGAAGATTAGTTTCTGAATCAAAGAAATTTTCTACTAAAGCTTGTTGGAAAGTTATTAATAACGCAATGCAAATAATGGGGGGAATTGGTTATACTACAGTTTATCCCATTGAAAGAATACTTCGGGATTCAAGACTTGGAGAAATTTGGACTGGAACTACGGAAATTATGAATTTAATTATCCAACACGAATATTATAAAGAACTGTTAAGCGAAAAATGGCTCGATCGAGATGTAGAAAAAGATGCTATTGATGCCGATCATGAGGAGGAAAAACATTACGGTTAGAGCAATTCGTTCAAAAATTAAAATTAATATTTTTTTTAATTCTGCTTAGAGAGATATCTTATTTTAACAAGCAAATCTCTTAATTCCATTTTATCATTATCTGTTGTGATGTATTTCTTCTTAACGCCCTCAGAAAGAGGAATCATCTCGATTTTATTTCCTTGAAGCGAGACCATATTCCCAAAGTTACCTTCTAATACAAGTTTCATAGCTGCAAGTCCAAACCGTAACCCTAAAATTCGATCAAAGGAATTCGGTGTTCCAGCTCGCATTGTATGGCCAAGAACTACACTTCTACATTCAAAATCAACGCCATTATTCTGAAATTCTGATTTAAGATCCTTTCTTAAGTTTAATTCATCAACAATTATTTTAGATATATTTAATTTTACAAGTAGAGGATTACCAAATGTATCTTTTGGTAATTTATCAATAGTTTCTTTAGAAATGGTTTTAAAATCTCTTTCTAATGATTCATTCTTAGGATAAGCACCTTCAGAAGTTGCGATAATGTGATAAGTATATCCCGCATTTGCTCTATTTTTAAGTACATCAACAATATCTATTTCGAAATCAAATGGCGTTTCAGGGATTAGTATTATATCAGCACCAGCTGAAAGCCCACTATACATAGTAAGAAATCCTGCATCTCTACCCATAATCTCTACAACAAATACTCTTTGGTGAGATCTTGCTGTAGTGGTTAAATTATCCATTGCGTTTGAAGCTAGTTGTACAGCACTCCAAAATCCGAATGTATAATGCGTTCCCGCCAGATCATTGTCGATTGTTTTTGGGCATCCGATTACATTTGCCTTTGCGTATTTACACATAGCATCAGCAACACTCAAAGTATCATCCCCTCCAATTGCAATCAACGCGTCAATGCCTAATTCATCTAATTTAGCTTTCAAATCTAGAGCAACTTTTTCTTTAGATTCAGCACCTTTGAACGGATTGGTTCTGCTTGTGTATAAAATTGTTCCTCCAACGGTATGTAAGTCATCGTGCTCTGCAATTTTTAGGGGAATTGTTAAATTCTCTATAAGACCTTTCCAGCCTTTAAGAATTCCAACGCATTCTATACCAGCGTCATAAGCTTTTAACATAATACCATAAATTACGGAGTTTAAGCCTGGACAATCTCCTCCTCCTGTGAGGATTCCAATTTTATTAATTGTCATTTGATTTCACACTTAATTTATCTTAATTTTAAATATAAGTATCTAATTAGAAATAATGATAATTTCACTTATTACTTTTAATTTGGTTCTTTATTTTCAAATTTTTCATAAGAGTATTTTGATTCATCCTCTGGAATTATATAACTCCCTCCTTCTGTGTCAGTAACAATTAAAGTAAATGCAAATTCTCCTTTTAAAGCATCATGTAGATCATGTAAAATTTTATCAATTTCTTCTATTTGATTATCGTCCTTTTCGAGATTTTTACGATAAATTGAGACGGCATTTTCAAATCTAAATAAAATCCCTTCCACATTGGTATAATAAAAGTCTGCGTTTGGACCGGGCTCTACAAATAATTCCAACTCTGGAATTTCTAATCTTCCTACTGGGGAACGGTAGATTTTTGATTTTAAATCACTTTCGTTTGAAACTCTCAAAGTCATTTTTCCTGGAGTATTACGAGTGGTAAGTGGAATTATATCATTATTAGTAAAATTACATGTGTTACATTCGAATTTAATTAGTAGCATTTTATCTCCGTCAGGTACGTCGTAAGTAGTTTTAAGAATTTTTATCTTACCCTTTTCACATGTAGGGCATTTGAATGAAAATTCTACCTCTTCATTTTTTGATTTTTCTGACACTCTTAATCACTATCTATATTATTGGAGGTTAAATTACAGTTATCATTAATTTTCAACAATTTAAGTGGCGTCCTTATAAATTTTTTCCAGAAATTTTTAATTTATTGCTAATTACTTTACCTTAGTAGTTCTATTTACGATAATTTTATAAGTTTTCCAAAAAAAAAATACTATAATATAGTTTTACGGCTTTTATTATTATCATAATTATAAGATCGAATAATTTACAGGTTGGAAAAAATTGACGGATAATGGAATAATAGAAATTACCTTTCATGGTCGAGGAGGTCAAACAGCTATCACTGCTAGTCAACTTCTGGCACAAATGGCCTACGAAGAAAGTTTTAAAGACGCTATTGCTATACCTATTATTGGAGCAGAAAGGAGAGGAGCCCCTATCCAAGCATTCACTAAGTTATCAAAGAATAAAACGATAAAGACTTACGATAGTGTAATAAATCCCGATTATATGTTAATTTTTGACCCCTCCCTTTTAGATATTCCTAGAATCCTAGCAACAGTAAAAAGTGGAGTTACATTATTAATAAACACAAAAAATCCGATCGATACTTGTGAATTTCCCGAAAACATAAAGATTTTTATTGTTGATGCCACAGGAATTTGTATTAAATTAGGATTTATGCATTCGAGTGGTCCTATTTTGAACATTCCAATGCTGGGGGCATTTGGACAACTAACTGGTTTTTATAATTTAGACACGATGAAAAAAGTGATCTATAGCGAATATGGAGAAGCTCGGGGTAAGAAAAATTTAGAAGTTGCTGTCGAAGCCTACAATAATGTTAGAGAGGTTGAATTTGAATGAACAAAGTGAAATGGAAGAACATATGTGAAGACAAAGAAAAGCGACCTGAAGTTCAAGAATATAAAAATTGGAAAGAGCTACCTCCAATCCCTATATCTTTTCCTATTAAGGGAAGTATTGGAACTACTGGAGATTGGAGAACATTTAAACCTGTTGTTGATCGAGAGACTTGCACCAAATGTGGTCTTTGCTGGATGTATTGCCCCGAAGGCACAATAATCAGAAATGAAGAAGGAGAATTTGAAGTTGATTATATTTATTGTAAAGGTTGTGGAATTTGTGCTAAAGAATGCCCCACAAAAAGCATAGAAATGGTCAGAGAGAGTGAAGTTTAATATGGTTGAAGCACAAGAAGATTTTACACAAGAAAAAGAAACAATAATTATTAAGGGAAATGTAGCTGCAGCTTACGCTGCGAAATCTGCAAGGGTTCAAGTGATAAGTGCTTATCCCATCACTCCGCAAACTACTGTTGTAGAAAAGCTTTCAGAGTTTGTAGATAACGGTGAGATGCCCGGAACTCAATATATTAAATTTGAGTCAGAGCACTCTGTAATGGCTGCTACTATTGGTGCAAGCACTGCAGGGACTCGTACATTTACTGCTACATCTGGACAAGGATTATTTTACATGTATGAGATGGTCCATTGGGCAGCAGGTGCTCGTCTACCTATAGTTACTACGATTGCTTCAAGGGGCCCAGCGCCCCCATGGAACATTTGGGCAGATTTCACGGATGTTATAAGTTGTAGAGATACTGGTTGGATGATTTCATTTGCATCAGGGCACCAAGAGATCTACGACGATATATTGATGTCATATAAAATTAGCGAAGATTACGATATTTTATTACCTAAATTTGTAGCTTATGGGGGATTTACTCTATCTCACACATCTAAACCTGTAACCATTGAGGATCAAGATGATGTCGACGATTTTTTGCCACCACTCCCAGATGAGAAAGGATGGCCACATATTTTTCTCGATCCTGAACGACCAATGATGCACGGAAATCTTATCATGCCATCCGGTTTTTACAATGAATTTAGATTAAAAATCCACTATACTCATGTTATAGCAAAGCAAAAAATCAAGGAGGTTGCGATAGAATTCGAGAAAAAGTTTGGTAGATCATATGGAAATGGATTAATTGAAGAATATAAAATGAAAGATGCGGAAGTTGCTATACTTAATTATGGTGAACTTGCCATGCAGATGGAAGATGCGGTTGATGAACTCAGGGACGAAGGATACAAAGTAGGATGTGTAAAATTAAGATATCTCCGACCTTTTCCTGTTGAAGATATAATACAAATTGCTAATAAGGTTAAAGTCCTTGGAGTAGCTGACCGAGCTACTGCGTTCGGATCTCCAACAGGAGGCCCAGTAAGTAGTGAAGTGAAAGCAGCTCTATATGGTTCTGGATCAACTACACAAGTTTTACCAATTGTTATGGGTTTGGGTGGTAGAGAAGTTGGATTAGACCAACAGAAAAATCAGTTAAAAATATTGACTAAATTAAATGAAACCGGAGAGTTACCAAAAGATATGATTGATGGAACTTTCTGGGATGGATTATTGGAGATCGATTAAAAATGGTATCTATAAAAGAAGCATTAGAAATAGGACAAGAAGAATATTTCTTAGCGGGGAATTCCTCATGTGCTGGGTGCGGGCTTGAAATCGCTTTAAGGTGGGCTATGAAAGCTCTTGGCCCAAATACATCGTTAGTTACACCAGCTAGTTGTCTAAATGTTGTTGTTGGATTATGGCCAAAAACAGCACCAAACTTTCCGTTTATGAATATGGCATTTGCTGCCGGAGCTGCTGCCGCAACAGGAGTCTCTGCAGCTTTTAAAGCAAAATCTCTTCGATTTCCCGGTAAAGTCTGGGATAAAATGACAACACTAGTTTTTGCTGGTGATGGAGGAACTACAGATATTGGAATTCAAGGTTTAAGTGGTGCAGCTGAAAGAAATTCTAATATCATATATTGTTGCTATGATAACGAAGCGTATATGAATACTGGAATTCAAAGATCATCTAGTACACCACATGGAGCAATAACAACTACAACCACATTAGGAAAAGAACGATATAAGAAAAATTTACCGAGAATTATGGCAGCTCACGAAATCCCTTATGTTGCGACTTGTTCTGTAAGCGAACCTCTCGATATCTACGAGAAATTTAAAAAAGCAAAATCAATTGAAGGATGTAAATATATTCATATTTTAGCTTCTTGTCCTCCGGGATGGGGGATTGCATCTGAAGATTCTATAGAAATTCCTCGCTTAGCAGTTAAAACAGGTTCATGGATATTATACGAAATCGAAAATCGTGTTTTAACGTTATCAAAAAAAAGTAAAACATTATTAGATCCCTCAAAAAGAGCTCCATTAATTGAATACTTATCAAGACAGAAACGTTTTTCAAAATTATCTGAAAAAGATTTAATTGAACTGCAAGAAAGACTCGATCTTCAGTGGTCTATAATTGCTGATGAACTATCCTGCCAAGAGAATCATCAGTGAAGTTTTTTCTAATTTATTCTTAAGTAGTAATCCAAATGAATCCCTTTGGATTTTTTAATAAAGTTTAAATGAATAGATATTCTAGATTGAAAATATGAAGAAAGAAGATATTTGTTTCATGTCTGCTTGCGAAATGGCAGAAAAAATTAAAACACAAGAGTTAACATCTCAAGAAATTATAGAGACGATCATCGAAAGAATTCAAAAGATAAACCCAATAATTAACGCTTATTGTACTCCAACGCTGGAATTAGCAAGAGAGATGGCAAAAGAAGCAGATGAAAGAGTAAAGGAAGGTAAAAAATTCGGAATCTTGAATGGAATTCCTCTTTCTATAAAAGACGAAACTGAAGTAGAAGGAATACGAACTACCTTTGGGAGTAAAATTTTTGAGAATAATAAACCGCGGAGAGACGATATAGTAGTGAAAAGAGCTAGAGAAGCTGGTACTGTGATTTTAGGCAAAACAAATACTCCCGCTTTTGGATTTAAGGGAGAAACAGATAATTTAATTTTTGGGGTTACCAAAAATCCTTGGAATTTAGAAAAAACTCCTGGAGGGTCTAGTGGCGGGGCTGCAGCAGCTGTAGCATCTGGACTGAGTCCATTAGCAATAGGCTCAGATGGTGGAGGATCTATTAGGATTCCTAGTAGTTTTTGCGGTATTTATGGACTCAAACCTACTTTTGGTCGAGTTCCTCAAAGTAATATGTTTTTATTTGGTTATCTTGGTACATTTATTCATAAAGGTCCAATTGTTAGGTTTGTCAAGGATGCTGCATTATTATTGGATGTGCTGGTAGGAGAGCACTTTTCGGATCGATACTCTTTACCTAAACCAAATTATAGTTATTTAGAAAAACTTGATGATAAACCTAAAAAATTGAGAATTGGGTATTCCTTAGATTTAGGATTTGCGGAAGCACTCGATCCTCAAGTTGAAAAATCAGTTTTAGATGCTATTCAGAAATTTGAACAGTTAAACTGGTCAGTTGATAAGACTAAGCTTAAAGTGAAAAATCCTGAATCAATATTCTGGACTTTTTGGGCGTCGGGATTTGGTTATGCATTTCAACCTTTTTTGAAGAAATGGAAAGATAAAATGGATCCTGAATTTGTAGAGATTATTAATATGGGGTTAAGATTTTCCTCAGTAGACCTGAAAATGGCAGAAGTCCAAAGAGAAATGATATATCTTGACATTTCCAGACTTTTAAGAGATTTTGACATAATTATAACTCCAACTGTTGCGTGTCCTGCGTTTGAAATAGGTAAATCTGGAATTCACGATATAGAAACGATGAAATCAAATTTAATTATAAATGAAAAAAGAGTTTCACTGTTAGGCTGGTTATCTTTTACATATCCATTCAATATAAGTGGTCATCCCGCAGCTACAATTCCCTGTGGTTGGTCTAATGAGGGGCTACCAATAGGAATGCAAATTGTAGGAAAGAGATTTGATGAATTAACTGTCCTTCAAGTCTCAAAAGCCTTCGAGGATATCTCTCCTTGGCAAGATAAAAGACCAATCGTTATTAAATAGATGAAATTTTACATTTAGAGATCTTCCAAATTCTATATCCAAGTTTAAATAAAGTTATTTAATAATAAAAAAAAATTAAGTTATAAATATGGGATTTTTAATTAAATTGAAAGGCAAGAGTATTGATTCGATGGATCTTTATCTTGAAACTGCGGTGGACTTCATAACTCAAGGAAAGTTAATTAGTTTCCCTACCAACAGTGTATATGGAATTGGAGGAGATCCCCTCAATCTTGAAGTAATAAATAGGATTTACGATATTAAGTATCGAGATCGCTCAAAAGGACTATTACTATTAGTTGCAGATGCTGAAGAGGCAGAAAAAGTTGCAGAATTTAACAAAATAAGTTATAAGTTAGCTGAACGCTTCTGGCCTGGTCAATTGACATTAATTTTAAATAAAAAAGAACCTAATATAATTCCTCCAGAAGTTACGGCTGGTAAAAATACGATTGGTATTCGCGTCCCAGAAAATGAGATTGTCCTAACTATTTTAAAGAAATTAAAATCAAAAGGGTATTTTGGTGGAATAATTGGAACCTCAGCTAACTACTCTGGAGAGCCTCCCTCAATAAGTGGAGATGAAGTTGCGAAAAAATTTTTAACGCCAATAGATTTAATACTTGATGGGGGAAAAACTAAAACGAAAATTTCCACAACAATCCTTGATTGCACTTCGGACAAGTTAAAGCTCTTGCGGATTGGGGCAGTAAAAGAAGAAGAAATTGAAGAATTTATTGAAATAAATAAGGATTAACTATTTGGAGCATATATTGAATAATTTTAACTTATTAGTCTCTACATCGAGATTTAACGAAGTGAACGCAAAAGCAGAAATTTGGTTTACGCTGTTAATGTGTGGTGATAAATATCCCATTATTTCAGCGATGAAATATCCCGGATTGATAACTGCTGCCACCAATATTGACAAGAAAGAAGTTATACAAAAAATCAAAAAACTCCTCGAAAGAGATCCAGATTTCTTTCAATTCATCCTTAAAATTGTCCCGGTTGATTATGTATGTGAAACGCAACTAAATATTATAAAAGATTTTGTAGAAAAATACTACGCTTTTTATTTGAACAAAGAAGACTCTTTTAAGATCGAACTGAATCGCAGAAAAAATGAGATCATAGAACGAGATACCTTTATTGAAGCTGTAGCAAAGATTATTAATAATAGAGTCGATTTAGATAATCCAGATAAAATATTAAGAATTGAACTTCTGGGAAATGTTTGTGGAATATCGTTTCTAAATCCCGATGATATTATTATTATCCATAATAAATATAATCAGATCTAAAGAGATCGTTTTTTCTCTAAACTTAATAAAGCCATTTTTTCACATATTAAATCGTTTAGAGCCTCATAAAAACGCTCTAAATTTGAAGCGTTTATATCTAATAAGCCATATTTATGCCCGTAAGAGCACAAGACGGTTAAAATTTGGTTATTAGAAAATTCAAAATATTCCTTTACACGAATATACTTTTCAAGAGAGAAATTTCCTAAGTCTAAACTTACATCTTTGGAATGCAAGTATCTATTTATTTCCGTATTTACTCGTTTAATTTTATCTTCCAAAGAAATAATACAAAAACTTATTTTTTTATTTTGCAAATTATAATCCTTTACACCAAAACCTTCAAGACTTAACTTAATTTGTCTTTTAGCAGCTAAGTATAGAAGCAATTCAAGATTCTTTTTATTTGAAATATTAATTTTTGTATAGAACGCTTTTTGGACGAAATAACAAGCGTGTAATATATGTTCTGGGTTTAGAATATATCTATCGTTGAAGAATTGTAATACAACATCTTTATGATTAGTATGGACAATCTCAATTAATTCCACTAATTTGTTTATCTGAACTTCTTTGGGATCAATCTCAATCTGGTTAATTCCAACATAATAATTTAACATTCCATTTGAATTTTTGATAGAATAGATCATCATAAAGGTAAACTCCATTTAAACCATAATGGCATTAACATAAAGTTAATTCTAGCATATATTAAAAAAGTCAATAATAGCATCAAATATATCGAGAATATCCAATCTTTTAAGGAATATCTAATCGTATAATAAAATGTCCGACTTTTTTTATTACCAAAAGATCGCGATTCTAAAGCTTCTGCAACATTAAACGCTCTTTTTATAGAACTTACAATAAGAGGAACTAAGAGAGGAAATAGGTTTTTTATTTGATTTATTATCCCTTTTTTTTGCATTTCATAACCTCGACTCTGTTGAGCATCGATGATATTTTGTGTTTCTATAGCAATGGTTGGAACGAACCTAAATGCTAACGAGAAAGAAAACGCATACTCGTACGGAATTTTCATAGTCATTAGTGAAAGAGCTAAATCATTTGGATCTACAGTTAAAAAAAACAAAGAGAATGCTGAAATCATTATTGAAATTCTTAAAATCATAGCAATTGCGAAGGATAATCCATTTACTTTAATAAATAAAGTATTAAGAACAATAATAAAAATGTAG
Organism: Promethearchaeota archaeon; assembly: GCA_019894735.1. The sequence goes on from JAGXOB010000012.1 coordinate 10,719, forward strand.
AGGAAAGACATTCCTTTGACGCTTTTCACCCATCTTTTAAACAGTCTTCCAATGATTATTACTGGTAATAGAGTTATTAGAATTAATAATAAGGGGATGATTTCCTGAAATAATAGAGCCCCAATAGTGTATGTTATCGCCAGTAATAATTTAGCTCTTGGATCAAGATTATGGAGAAAAGTTTCTTTTTTCAAGAATTTGAACGCGCTCAGAAACTCTAAAGACATTTATTAATTTTCCTCCTTTAAATTGTGGATTTTCTTTCCAAATAACTATCCAGAAAATTAACTAATTCATTTTCTCTTATGACTTCTTCAGGAACATTAATTCCTATTTTTTGAAGTTCTTGTTTGAATAGATATATTTGTGGCATAATTAATGAAGATTTTGATACTAAAAACTCATTAGTAAAAATATTCTGTGTTGGACCATCCGCAATAATTCGTCCTCCCCCCATCAAGATTGTTCTTGGAGCGTGTTCTACTGTAAATTCTATATTATGTGTTACCATTATTATTGTTTTTCCCCTTTCTAACTCGTTCTTTATTAATCCAAGGAAGAATTTTATTTCTTTTGCATCTTGACCTAATGTTGGTTCATCAAAAACTAGAATATCCGGGTCACGACAAAGAATTGAAGCTATAGCTAATTTTTTTGATTCTCCTCCAGATAAGTTTAATGGGGATCTTTTACGATATTTTTCAAGGTCAAATTCTTCTAGTACTTGATCAACTTTTATGTGAATTTCTTCTTTATCTAAATTTAGATTTTTCAAGGAAAATTTAATTTCATCTTCTAGTGTATTAGAAAATAGTTGATGCATGGGATTTTGGAAGATAATTCCAACTTTTTTAGATATTTGAGCTATTGTTTTTGAATTTATATTTTCGCCTTCAACAAAAATACTTCCTTTTGTTGGACGGATTAAACCATTAAATGTGCGAATCAAAGTCGTTTTTCCCGCTCCATTTTGACCCATAATTGCAATAAATTCTCCTTGATTAATATTTAATGAAACCTGTTTTAAGGCTACTGTTCCATTTGAATACATATAATCAACATCGTGTACCATTATTAGAGGTAACAATTTTTAATCCTCCATGACTATTTCGAGTTATTTAATCGTTTTTAACATATTTATGGCATCTTGAATAGAAACGGGAAGGTCGTGTTGAAATCGATTTCTCTTTTTTAATTCATTAAAGATTGAATATATTTTTGGCTTATTAATATTTAAATTCTCAAAAGTGTTAGTATTTATAATGTTATCCTTTGTATCATGAGCTAAAATCTCACTTTCCTTCATTAGAATTATTTCATCTACTAATGGAAGAATTAAATCCATTCGGTGTTCGCTAATTATGATAGTTATCTTTTTTTCAACTTGAATTTTTTTTAATAGGTTTAGAATTTTTCTTGCAAATAATGGGTCTAAATTTGCTGTTGGTTCGTCTAAAATAATAACTCTAGGTTCTAATACTAAAATTGAAGCAATGGCAACTCGTTGTTGTTCACCACCACTTATCTCAAAAGGGGCTTTATCTATTATACTTTCGATTTCCGTTATTTCTACAACTTCCTTAATTTTTTCTCTTATTATCTCTCTTGAAATTCCTAGATTCTCCAATCCAAAAGCTATCTCATGTTCTACATTCATTGTAATTAACTGATTTTCAGGATTTTGAAATACAATTCCAATATCATTAGATAATTCAGATATCGTTGTTTCGTTGGTGTTTTTTCCTGAAATCTCTACGTGTCCCTTATAATGCCCTGCATAAAATTGGGGGATTAATCCATTCATACATCTAATTAATGAAGTTTTCCCTGATCCCGTCTCCCCAGCTAATAAAATAAATTTATTTGAACCTATTTCCAAATTAATATTTTTTAGCGCATACTCGTCGTTTCCTTTATATCGAAAATGAAAATTCTTAAATTTAATTATGCTCATGAAATGGGATATCCATAATCTTTTTAGTTTATAAGGATAGTTAATTAATTAAAGTTTCTTTTATTTTATCGATTAATTGATTGAGTGTTTCGTCTACATCATTCCTACCATTCAAAGTAGCGGCACCATCATGTCCACCACCATTCACATTATTTAATTTACTGATAATTTTTCCGAGATGCAAGCCCGTTTTTAGGCAAACTTGTTTTTTTGCTCGAGTAGTGATCCTATAATCAGATTTGTCTTCGGATACGACAATTCCAATATCAAAACCCACTTTTGTTAAGAGTGAAGCCGCAGAAGCGCTAAAACTACTAAGATGTGAGATTCCAATTAACCAATCGCTTATTCGAATTAATTTAACTCTCTGAAGTGCTTTAATTCGTGCAATTTTCTCTGAGACATCTTTTTCTCTTTCTAAAAGGGGTAAAACATCTTGAATTTCTACTTGACCCTGTAATATAGTATTTAAATTTTTAATAGTTTCAGTATTTCCATACTTAAGAAATCCAGAATCGGTCAATATTGCTGATACTAGAAGATATTTGTATGGTATTGGAAGCTTTATGTTGTAATCGTTAAATAATTCTAACACCATCTCTGATGTAGACGAAAAATTATCAAAAATCAAATTAAGAGACGATAAATTATTAGAATAATTTTTTTGCAAATTTAAATGATGATCCATGAAGATATAAGGAGTATTCAAATCTGAGTTATTAAATAGCTTTATTTGGTCTAGGTTGTTAGAGTCAACTATTATAACAACATCAGAATTTAAAAATTCTTCATCATTTAGAAAGGAAAAAATAAAATCAGGAAATTTCTGGGTAAAGTTTTTTAAAAAGCTTTTAGTATGTTTAGATAGTCCTGAAAATATCAAATCTATATTTTGATTTGAATAAAATTTTTCAAAAAAGAATTTTAAAGTCAAACCAGAGATAAACCCGTCAAGATCAACCAAATCGTGGGATGTTATTAAAAGATTTTTTCCTTTTAAGTATTTTAAAAAATCATCTTTTCTTGAGGTAAACATAAAACTTTCAAATAGATTATTGATTTTGAAGATCTGCTTGAAGAGACTTTTGCATATTCTCAAACGAGCTCTTTATTCTTTCAATTTTTTGAGCAAGGGTGTTAGATCGCATGGTTAGAGTTTCTTTATCCGATTTTTTCTCATCTAAAAGTTTATTTCTTTCGCTTTTAACCAAAATTCCACCAATTTGCTTATATACTACTGTATCAGGATTAGCCTTCTCCAATTCGTCTAGTGCTAATTCTGTTTCTCTTATAGTACTATCAATGTGTAGTTTCTGTTGGGTAAGGAGCTCTAAAGATTGCCCTAATTGAGTTAAATTTTGAAATTTCTTTTTTGTTTCTTCATCTAATTGGTCTAAATTAATTGTCAACGAAAATCACGTAATAAGTTTTACGATAACAAATGTAGTCTGAAATATGAAATTTACGAATAATATATTTTACGTAATTTTACGATTTCTCAACAATTTTTAATACTCCATCTATAGTCCTTCCGAAACTTATGATTTCATTTATGCTTGCTCTGAAAGCAGTGATATCATTACTTTCAATCTGAAAAACTAAAGATTTTTCCTCTTTTTGTAGAGAAATTATGGATCTTTTTGATTTTTGAACATTGAATTCTGGTAAAAAAGAGTTATAGGAAATGTCACATAAATTAGAATTTTTAAATTGAATTTCAAGAATAGCTTTAATTTTGTAAGAATTACCATTATTCATTATTCTTCAATAGTCTCGAGTTCTCGCTGTTTTCGCTTCGCGATTCTAAAAGATTCCGCACCACGAGGAGTTTGGGTGTTATAAGCACCTCCAGTAAACTTTGCATCACACTTCTTACAATGCCATATACCTGTAGAGACTCTATTAATAGATCCTCTCGTTTCGCATCGTGGACATTTTAGATTTCCGCCTTTCTGTTTTTCCATTATAAGTCGCCACTTCTTCCTTACATTGGCTCCGTAACGGGGACCAAAGGTCGCGGAAATCCCAGTTTTTTTCGTTTTTCCCATTAAGATCACTTGGTTCTTTTCATATACTGTGTTTAAATAAAAACTAGTATAAACTTTAAATTTTTCCAAATAAGAGAAATTAAGTTTAAAAATAAAATTTTAAAAAATATAATTTAATAAAGCGTTACTTATCGCGTTTATATTGCCATAGGTTTAATTCTTTCCTAACTTTGCTTGCAATTTCCATAGATTTTTTACCTAGCATTTTTATTTCTTCTAAGGAAAAAGTTGCGTAGCCGCTTTTTTGAATAGAAGTTATCTTGTCTTCTGTCACCGAAATGGAGATTCTACCATCACAGACTAATTCTTCGGGTAAACTAGGATCCAAGAAGATGATATCACCAATCTTTCCATAAGTGATCACCATAGGTATTTCATTTACAATAGTATCTCCTGTAAAGTATTTGCCTGTCCATTCAAGATTCCCATCAACCCATTTTCCTTCTGGAATGTGACTTGAAATTAATGTAGTTAAAGCACTTACACCTCCGGCATCAGTCAAATTTCCAGAATAGTTAATTACATATATATCTACGAATAAAATATACACTGCTTCTTTTTCCTTTATACATAATTTCTTAGTTTGGACACAATCTGCATGTCGAATTCCTCGATCAACTACGCGTGCTAGTTCTATTGATTGATCGTCTGGAGGCCCTCTTTCAAATAAGGGAGACGCTAAAGGTAATAATTCTGCCATAAATGTACAAACTCCTTCATTTGGAAGATCGGGAAAAGGAGCACCCACATCATACTTCAATCCGGTAATTATTTTTGTCTTTCCTAAAGTTACTTCAGCAGAACCTTCTGCTGAAGCAATGACATCACTTTTAACCGTCCAATCTCGGTATTCCCAAAGATCTCTTCCATCAATTCTTTCACCTTTTTTTAAATTAGAAAGAATATAATTCTTTTCAATTGTTGAAATCACTCGTTTTATATCCATCATTGTTCATTCTCTCCTCCTTTAGTTTCTTCTTGAATTTCAATATATTTCTTTTTTAGTGTGTTGAGCTGAATTTCATGAATATTTGTAAGAGCTTCTTTAGCCAAAGTTAAACAATTGCTAAACTCTTCTAAATCCATTTTTCCATCGAATTGAAGTAAGGACATTTCCTCGTTGAACCATGTCATAGCACAAGGTAAATCAGCTTCGCCGGCTTTATCTTCTATTCCTGATAGATCAGTAATCAATTCTCCATCGATTTTTCCCATTGCTACAGCGGTTACTAAACTTCTCATTGGAACACCTGCATCTGCAAGTGCCAAAGCCGCTACGGTGGTACAAGCACATCGTGTTCCACCATCGGCATCCATTACATTAAGGAATACTTCAAAGGAAGTTCCGGGATAAAGTTCTAGAAACAGAACTGGTTCTAAACAATCAGTTATAACCATAGATATTTCTTTTTCCCTACGTCCGGGAGCAGGGCGTTTTCTATCAAATACAGAAAAAGTCGCCATTCTATAAAAAACCCTTAGAATGCCTCTATCAGGTTTTGCTAAATGATGGGGATGGACTTCTCTAGGGCCATAAACGGCAGCGTAAATCTTGTTGTTGCCCCATTCTAAATACGCCGAACCATCGGCATTTTCTAAAACTCCTACTTCCATTTTTATTGGTCTTAATTCGTGTTTATCTCGGCCATCAAGTCTTTTACCGTCTTCACGAAATAGCTTTTCTGGATATTCGTCTTTAATTATTAATGGCATTTAATTTATACCTCTTTTCTTTTTTTCATTTTCAATATATTCAGACATTCGGTCTGTTAACCCAACTGTATGGGCTTCTTTTTCAATTTTCTTTATCCCATCAATTAACAATCTCTCATGGGCTATATCTTCACCTTTTAGCCATATACGACCATTCTGAGTTACAAAAATATTACAATTGGTCAAATTTTTTAACATTTTAATCATAGAACCACTTCGTCCTATAACTCTGGGTATTTTTGGAGGATCAATTGTAATTACCAATCCATCTCTTCTTTTACCTAAATATTTACCTACTGTAGTCAACTCTGGTGAATTTAGTCTATCTGCTGAAAGTACTTTTACAATCAATATATCTCCTATCTCGTACTTCTCAGTTGAATTATCTTGATCATCTGGAGCTCCACCTCTAAATCCTCTCGGTTTTCCTCTTTGTACCGTGTTTTTCGGCTTTAAAATTCCTTCTTCTTTCGAGTTAATATCGCATCTATATTTAACTGGATTTTTGTCAGTTACTAATGCAATGACTTTATCTCCTGGTCTAGGCGTATAGAAACCCCTAAGCGGAATGACATTAATATAATTTCTTTGTATCTGTTTCAGACCAATATTTAAAGATATTATTTTTGTTCTATCTTTATTAAAAATTGTTCCTCTTCCAGGTAGGAAATTTTTCGTATCTTCTGTTAATACTTCACCAGGGACTACAACATCACGAGAGGCTTCGTCGTCTTCAAACTCATCGATATCCTCTGCCTCGTTATTTTCTGTGTTAGAATCTTCAATAGATTCATCTTGTTCATGTTCCATTTATTTTCACTCTCATATTATAATTTATTTATTCACTTAACCATAGCAGTAAAAAATAATCGTTAACAAAAATTAGTCAAATATTTTCTGGTTAGGATCTCATGAGTTTTGTTTGAACTCTTCCATGAGTTAATTTATTCAATTTATCTATTAATTCCATTTGCAAACCTGCTGGTAAACTTACTACTGACACCCATGATCCGTCTGATTGCCACTCCTCTTTCTTAATTTGCGCTAATTGTGCTACAATATTATAACCCTTCGCCGTAAAATCTGAAGGTATTTTTAATGCTAACTCCACTTGTTCCATTCTAATAGGTATGATTGCTCGTATTTGTTTTAAAACATCGTCAACTTGTTCTTCCGCATTTCTCATTAAGTCAACTTTAACTTTAGCTTCTTCTATAGCTTTTTCTATTCGTTGATAAGGGTGTGGTTTTTTGTTTTGAGGATTTATCGCATTTTTGGTGATAATAGTTATGATTTGCTTTAATTTTTTCTCTCTTTCTTCATCTCTTTGCGTTCGAGTCCATTGAATATCTCCGTCTAATAAAATGTGACACGCAATGATTCTTCCCTCACTGGTATCAAAAACAGCTTCCATATCACCATCGGTAGCTTTTTTCCCTCTTCTCAGATCCTCGAACACGATAAAGCTTTCAAAAATTAATTCTACAGAAATATTAGGGTTTTTTAAAAGTTCTTCAACAGAAATGCGAGATTTTTCTTTTCCCTCTACAAGGCGCTTATTGATTTCATCTCGTATTATTTTCTTTGCTTCCCATGCTTTATCTGGTGCTAGTAGCATCTCAAATGTACGACCTTCTTTTTCAATGCGTCCAACGATGAATCCGCCCAAATCTATTCTTGCTCTGTCTATCATAGAAATCTTTCTCTAATTGGTGTATAAAAATATCTCGCTTGTTTACGCATTTTGCCTTCTATTATTAGATAAACATAATTGAGGGGTAACCTTGAATTATAAATATTTTTAGAAGATTATAATTTACTCATTAAATCTTCCTTTTCTTGATCACTCAATAATTTAAATTTTCCATCGTCTTTCATAATGAAAGCTACATCACAAGTATCCTTACTTAAATTATCGCCCATTAATTCCTTCAATGTTCTCAATGGTAATAATTTTAATTCCTCATCATTTATATCTTCTTTATAATTTTCTTCAAGGTAAGTTCTTGCTTCAGTCGCTCCTGACCCAATCGCAAAGGCTTTATACCCCCACATAGCTCCACTTGGATCCGTCAGATACAAGGAAGCCTCTCCATTGCTGTCTACTCCAGCTATAAGGAAGCTTACCCCAAAAGGGCGCACTCCAGCATTCTGAGTAAATAGCTGAAGATATTCGCAAATATTAAGAGTACTATCTTTAACAGAAATAATTTCATCATAATTTAAAATATTAACTTGTGCTTGGACGCGAGCTCTATCAACTAAAACCCTTGCGTCTGCTGTTAAACCTGCAATAGCTACTCCAATATGGTCGTCAACTTTAAAAATCTTCTCAGAACCAATAACTTCTTGAAGTTCGGAACTTTTTTTCTCAACAGTGAACACAACAGAATTTCTATTTCTACATACAATAGACGTTGTTCCTCTCCTCACGGCTTCTATTGCATATTCAACCTGAAAAAGACGACCCTCAGGGGAAAACTGAGTAATGGCCATATCATAGCCCCTTCCTGCTTGCTGGAACATAATTCTCTCCTAATAGAATTTTTAATTAATTTTTATTATATATTATTTTTTGCTATTTTAATAATCAAATTATCAATAAAATTTATATTTTGTCTAAATAAACTATAATCTTTATTTTAAGAATACCTAAAATTTAATTTACACTTTCAAAAATAAATCAAGTAAAAAAAATGTAATACTAATTATCAAGAAAAAAACTTCGTATAAGGAATGCTCTCACTCTTTTAATTTATCTTCTAATCCTAAATTCTTGAATAAAGTTTGTATTTCATTTATATTTGGTTCTGAAACTGAAGGTAACCCTAATTCTGCTCTTCTTCGTTCTATAGCGGGCTGGGAGGAGATTGCCTTCGCGCTACTAAAAATTTTTTTTGCTTGTTCAACAATATAGTCTGGACCTTTACCTAAATCAATGCTTTGGTTTTTTAGCGTACTAAATAAATCAGTTAGTTCGATATGCTGAGGACACACTTCCTCGCAAGTATGGCAATCTGTACAACCCCAAACCATTAAACTATCACCTTCTAAGAGCAGATCTTTATAACCTAAAAGACTAATTAAAAGATTCCGTCTTGGATTATAACTTCCATTTGTAACCTTAGAAATGGGGCATTCAGTTGTGCAAATCCCACATTGCAAACAAGGATAAAGCGAAGGATTTAACCAGATTAAATGTATAGCCCATTGCTTATCTACCTCGGATGTGATCTCTGAGGAAACATCGTCCCAGGAAGCTTTACGATAAATATATGGGTCTTTATTAACTCGAAGTTTACGGAGGCTCTTATGATAAAACCAACCGATAAATGTAACTCCAAAGAAAAAGAAGTACACACCGCGCATTATTATCGATACAGTTGAAGTGAATGAAACTAATGTATGGACGAAAACCATGGTCACACTCACCATCAAGAGGTTATGCAGAACTTTATTGGCACTATATTTGAATTTCTTATTAAAAGCATGTACTCTTAATTTTCCGACTTTTGTCACTAAGCTATTGGACATAAAAATGATCGCCAAAATCATTAATATTACGAATGATGCCCAACTAAAATTACCCGAACGAGTTTGGATCGTGTCAAGCTCTCCTCCTATACGTAATAAAGGGTAATGTATAGATCCAAGTATTAGGGCGTTAGTCGCCATATGCATATGAAATGAATTTAACCAATGCAGACTAAAAGTAGATTCAATTGTTTTGAGTTTTATCATAATGATTATATTAAAACACATCCAAATAAAAGAGATAATACCTAGTACGCTCCCAATTCTATGAGTTAGATCGTACGGTTCAGAATAAGTAAATGGTTCTTCAATCCAATAAATTATCGAAGCGATTATAGGACTAATGAAGTATACAAGTAGAAATATTGTTTTTTTAACTTTTGCGGGCATCTTGGTTCAACCTTTAACCGGTATTTTATATGTTGTTCTGAATAATCAACTAATACTTCATTAATCTTGGAACTTGTATAAATAAATATATTTTTTGGCTTAAAAGGATTCTTTTTTTGAAATTAAACTTGATTTTTGATTAGTTTCTTACAAAATGGTAAAACTATTGATGATTTGTGCCCTTCTGAAAAAATACAAAAGGTCGGAAAAAAGCAGTGAAATAAATTACTATTTAATTAAATTTTTCTTGCATTAGGTCCAGGCAACCTTATTGATAAAAATTGACCACTCTAAGACTATCAAACCTTCATCTCTTGTATGAGCTAAAAGATAATCTCCTTCTTTTGTAATCGACCCAACGATGTTACCCTTTCCACCAACTATATTTTTGGCGGCTAGTTGAATCTCGTCGTTTTTTAAAATAGCAAATCTAAAACTTTGGAACATTAAGGCTGATTCTTTTTCCTTCCAAGCTTTTAAAATTGCTTTAGCTTCTTCATTTGACAATTCAAAATCTTCTGATTTGAAAAGAATATTCCCATCAGAATCTAATACGAATATTTCTTCCATGCCTTCAAATTCTCGTAATTCATTTACTAAATAATCAAAACGTTGTTGTTCCATCGCTTATATCATACCCTTCTTAGGATTATATTTAATGGATCATAAAACCACACCAATATAAATTTAATTAGAAGAAAATTAGTGAAATTTGATAAATAACTAGGATAAAATAAGAAATTTTAGATGAGAAAAAATCTTCTAAAATATTATCTCATAACTCTTATAATTTCAAATTCTTATGGTAAAAAGTCTAGTTCTCTACGATAAAATCTATAACGTGTATAAAGAAGAAGATAAAAAAGAAATTTCAATTAGGTACGTCAAATACCTAAACGAGTTAACTCAAAGTTTTCCTAACACTAAAATCCGAATAAAAAAATTAAGACAATTTGATAATAGGTTTGAGGTTATGCTCTCTGGTCCCGAGGAAGTCTTTATTTTAAATATGCTAAAAAAGAAAGTAGGGACCATAATTGAATTTAATGAAGTTGAGACTGGCGAGATATATAAAGGAGTTATGTTAGATGTGGGAAAGATTGGATTTGGAATTTTTATAGACTGTGCTATCCTAAATCCTAATGTTGACGTGTTACTCAATCTTTACGATCTGAGAAACCAATTGTGTAAAGGTAGAAGTGTACCATTAACAGAAATAATTACCGCATACGATTTTATCGATCGATTTCCGGTTTACATAAAAATTACTTCAATCGATAAAGAAAAAGAACAAATTCAAGGAATTCTTGATAAACAAACCTTAGAATTATACGAAAAGCTAATTAAAGAGAATCTTGAAGGCGTTTTTATGACCGGTGAAACTAAAGGACAATTAAAAAAAGCTCTTGTAAAAACGGGGCACTTTAGAGACATAGCTTCGATAATTCGATACGGTTTTTTGGAGAACATTGTGATTTTGAGAGAGAATACTACCGCTCCGGGAATTATTGCAGATATAGGGAAACACCTTAAAAATTGTAAATTAAACGCAATTAGACCTGAAAGAATCAAAAAATTATTTTTTTAATAAAAGAGAATGGTGGGCCCAGGGAGGCTTGAACTCCCGACCTTCTCGGTGTAAGCGAGACGTCATAACCACTAAACCATGGGCCCTTGTTTTTTGAAGGTTATAAAAACGCAATCGGAGGGATTCGAACCCTCGAGTCCGTTGGACACCGGATTAGCAATCCGGCGCTTTTGGCACGCTTCAGTGTTCTACCAAGCTAAGCGACGATTGCTTAATGTTGAAATAATCTTCAAATGGTATATTTTGCATATAAAAATTTAAAATTTTAATACTTTTTCATTCCAACGAGTATTTTTTATTAAAGAAAAAGCTAGTTCATAGTACGTATCAATAAAAGCTTTATTCAACCTTTAAACTTTAAAGAAAAAAAGAAAAAGAAAACCAAATAAACATGATTCAGAATCATTCCTGAATTATCTCAAAGATCATCTTTTCAATCATCGGCTTTTTTGTATAACGTTTGTCGTAGTACCAACCAACTAAATGACCTTCTAAATCCTTCTCTGGAAGTTCAGGAATGACAACTATCATTACCCCATTTGAGAGATATTTTAATATTCTTTTATCGATTTGATGCAACTTATCGTTTCCTGAAGGATGTGTATGGCCTTGCCAAACGATGTCCACATTAAGTTCCTGTTTAAACTTACGCATATTATAGATCTTCGATTTTTTATAGCGCATCCAACTTCTTGGTTTTACATGAGTTTTAGATTTTCTTAAATCTGGATTAATAATAAATTTATTAACAATTCCGAAGTTTTCTTTACGATCAGCAAAAATCCAGTAGTGTTCGATATTTGGGTAAGCCTCTGCAGCTTTCTGAGTAAGTTCTTTAAATAATCGATCTGGTATTAAATACCTAAAATTTTTTGCCCCACTCATTTTTACATCATCTCAAATATGGGTCAATGAACCATAAAATTTATATTTTTCTTTAATTTGTCAACCTACATTATAAAATCCACCAGAAAAATAAAAAAAAATTTATTTTATTAAAAATAATCTATTTTAATACTTATATCACAATTTAAAAAATTAAAATCAAGAAAAAATAGGAAATCTCTTAAATACGGATTATTCTGCAATGTGCTGTAAAAACCACACTTTGTAGAAAACCTGTAAATCTAGAGCACCTGTAGCCTAGTGGTAAGACGCTGGCCTTGAGTATTTAATACAATCAAGTAAGCCAGTGCGCGAAAGCGCTCGGGGGTTCAAATCCCTCCAGGTGCGTTTTAAATTGTGGTATTGTAATATGGGCTATTAGCGCAGTCAGGTAGCGCATCCGGCTCTTAACCGGCAGGTCGGGGGTTCGATTCACTCAATCGGAAGCGATAAGTGCGAAATTCCCTCATAGCCCGCTACTTTTTTTTATCTAGGACAATTTAACTCTTCCTATAAATATTGAAAAATAACCTCAAAATCAGAAAAATCGAACGGTTTTAAGATGTAGCCATCGGCATTACTATCTTCTAAGTTTTTCTCTACTTCAGAGCCGGGAATTGCTGTTAACAAATAAACTGCTATATTTCGAAGGTCTTTATTTGATTTAATTTGCTTACAGATGTTATATCCACTATAATCTGGTAAAATAATATCTAACAACACCAACTTTGGAGGATTGTTAGCCAATTCTTCTAAGCCTTTTGTACCACTTACCACACCTTTGCAGGTGTAACCTTTACTTTCAAAATAACTCGTCAATAAACGAATTGTAGCTAAATCATCCTCAATTAGCAAAATATCATACTGTTGAGTTTCCGTTTTAATATTATCTAATATATTGATAATCTTTTTCTCTAAGAGTAAGGATTGGTTAAAAATATTCTGAATGGTATTAAAAACTTCTTCTTCCATCTCGTTTTTGTAATTCTCAATTAATAGTTGGGAAAAACCTTTAATTGATGTTAGTGGCTCCTTCAAAGCATGGGATATGTTTGTGAGGGTTTGATTATCTAATGTACTCAAATCATCGTTAACTAAACCTTCTTTTTGCTGAATAAAGTAATTCACGCTTTCTCTTATAAGTTTTGAGATAGTATTATACTTATCCTTATGTGTTTTGATAAATTCGCCCCACTCTTCTTTGGTATCGTCTGAAACATATAATGATATGCGTTCCTTCTCCCGATCGTATATTTTCTCTCCCTTCAACCATTTTATAAAACCTTCCGTTACGTTTCCACGCCAATTCGCATACTTATCTGTGGTGTCCTCATATTCTTTCATTAATTTTATAGCTTTTTCACTCTTCAAATCAAGATTTTTGATTTCTTCATCAGTTAATTTTGGGCTCGAATGATTGTTTTTTCCGTTTGAATTAGTAATTTTTAACACCCTTTACATTTTTACTACAATTTTGAATTAAAGATGTTTATTAGTTCTCTACATTATAGTAATTTTACACAAAAAATAAATCTTATTCATTTATTGAATAAGGAATAATTATAAAATTTTGAAATTTTGAATTCAATTAATTTGCTTTTCCGTTTAAAATTTCAAAAATAACATCAAAATCAGAGAAATTAAATGGTTTTAGAATGTAACCATTAGCTAATGATGTGCGGAAATTTTTTTTCACTTCAGATTCTGAAATTGCTGTAAGGAAGAATACTGGTATTTTCTTAAAAGAATTGTCAGTTTTTATTGTTTGACAAATATCGTATCCACTTATGTCCGGTAAAATTATATCTAACAATATTACCTTAGGAATCGTTCGTTTTAATTCTTCTAATCCTTTTGTTCCGCTCACTACGCCCTTACAAATGTAATCCTTATTTTCAAAATAACTTGTAATTAGTCGTATTGTTGGTAAATCATCTTCAATTAATAAAATATCGTAGGGACTAACATTAGGTTGAATATTATCTAAGAAATTCTTAATAATGTTTTCAAGTAAATTGCTCTGATCAAAGATATTTTTTATCGTTTCTTCTATGTGATTACTTAGTTTACCCCTATATTCATCGCTTTCGAGCAATAGTTGAGAGTAGCCTTTAATAGAGGTTAACGGTTCTTTTAATGCGTGAGATATATTGGATATTGTAGTCGGATTTAATTTCGATAATTCATTTGAGACTCTACTTGAATCCTCTATAAACGCATTGACACTCTGTCGTATTAACTCGGAAAAAGTCGGAAAAGCAGGTTTGTTAACATTAATGAAATTTTGCCAATCAGTTTTTACCTCGTCCGCAACATATAAAGATATTCGCTCCTTTGCTCTCGTATACACTTTTTCTCCTTTTAACCACTTTTTGAAGCCCTCAGTTACAACACCTCTCCAAATAGCATATTTGTCAGTCTCTTCTTGGTAAATTTTCATATATCGCTTAATCTTTTCATCAGAAAAAGTAAGATTTGTAATCTCTTCTTCACTCAGTTTCGGACTTTCTTCAGTTTTCTCTTTTTTTGAGTTTGGTGTATCTTCCTCATAATCGTTACCCTTTTTATCTGATTTAGTCCGTTCTTGCGTGATGAAATTTTCACCTCTAGAGAAGATTTACAACGATTTTTTGTTCAAAAAAGTAGTGATAAAAGTTTTATTTAAGATTATCTAAAAAGAAAAAGATATCTAAATAACTCTTTATCGATTTCAAGTTAAACTCGAATAATGTCGCAATTACCACGCAAGAAAAAAAGGTATTTATGAATTTGTAACTTGGAATTAATGAAGATTTTTAACCAATTATTTTGATCTGAGAAAATTTTTTCTTAGAATATATATGTGGATAATATATCTATCTTTTTTATTAAAATATTTTTTTACAACAAAATTTAGAATCTCATTATGCTTTTAATAATCATTTTAAGTACCTCGATTTCAAAATTTCAATAAATATCTTTAAAATACTTCTCATAAATTTCGTCTTTTGCTTCCTTCGGAAGTGGATTATCCCGTATCCATAATTTTTCTAAATTTGGGTTGTGAAGCCCTTTAAACTCGCTGATTTTATTCCGAGACAAATCTAAGTCGTAAAGACTAATAAGAGAGTCTAACCCCTTTACTTCAGAGATCAAATTTCCTGCTAAATCCAATTCCGTTAAATTTTCTAACCCTTCAATATCTTTAATCTCTCGAATGTGATTACACCCTAATACTAAAGTATATAATCTCCTTAAAGTTTCTAATCCAGTAATTTCCTCAATCTTATTTCCACCTAATTCTAGTTCATACAACTTTGTTAGGTTTACTAATCCCTCTATAACCGAGATTTCGTTGCTGTTGAGATTCAATCTCGATAAGTTCGCCAAGTTTTCTAGGTTCTCAATCTTCTGTATTTTGTTGTTAGTCAAATCCAATCTCTGTAAATTTTTAAGATTATCAAGACCTTCAATCTTTTTAATAAAATTATCTCTAATGCTTAGTGAAATTAATTCTGCGAGGTTATTTAACCGTTTAATTCGCTTAATTTTATTATTCATTAGCGATAGGGCAATGAGATGTCTATTGCGGTCAACACCATCGATTTCTTCGATTTCATTATTCGAAAGATGCAAATGCGTAAGATTTTCTAATGTTTCTAATCCCTCAATACTCTTAATATTGTTATTTCTCAAGTTTATGACCTCTAATTTCGTTAAATTCTGCAAATCCTCGATTTTGTTAATCTTATTCTCTATCAAGTTAAGTGAAGTTAGGTTCTTCAAGGAATCAAGAGCACTAATATGTGTTATATTATTACCAGCTAAGTCTAAAGAGACTAAATCGATTAGAGATTCTATCCCCTCAATTTCCCTTATAATTTTGATATTTTTTCCTCGAAGAGTCAGTGAGTTATTTATTGGGTTGACCGAATAAGGTCGACCACGAACCTTTACAATACTTATATCATTCACCTAAATTATAACATTATCTTCATATTTAAAAATTTTACGAGATGTTAGAAAGAGTGATAAAATCCATGAGAAAAAATGAATTTTCCTCCTATTTTTTGTGTGTAATTTATTTAGATACATATATACATGTTACTAATATTTTTTATTTGAAAAAATAATTTTTAGATTATTATATTCAAATTCGTCTTTGACCCGCGAATTAGTTTACAAAAAATATGAGTGCAAACCGTAAAAAATTATCAAATGATCGTAATATTTAAATAGGTGTGTGCAAATAATAATTATATATCAAGTTGTGTGCTCAAAAATAATTATTTGTTAGTAAAAAGTCATAAAATTCCTTTGACAAAAAGGAAATTGTAATAAAAAAACACACGACAAAAAAATTATAATAATTTGTAAGGGAAGTGGTATGGTAAAATGGTCGTTGAAATCGATTCGTTAACAAATATGTGTCCCGAATGCGGAGGAAGTATCGTTATTATACAGGAAAGAGGAGAAACAGTCTGTCAACAATGTGGACTGGTAGTAGGGGAGAGAGGATTAGACGTTAATCACAGTGGAATAAGAGCTTATTCGAAGCACGAAAAAGATAGAAAGGAGCGGACAGGGTCTCCAATGTCTATCTTAATGCCAGATATTGGTCTAAGCACTGTTATAGATCGGACAAAAATCAAAAACCCCGACCTGAGGCGTGCTGCTAAGTGGAATACTCACTTGTCCTGGGAAAAGAGAAATATGTTGATGGCTATTACCGAGTTAAAAAGAATCGGTGGCAATCTAAACTTCCCTGAGCGAGTGAAAAAATCGGCAGTTCGATTGTATAAAGAAGTATTTAAAAGACAACTTTTACGAGGGAGATCTATTAATGGTATGGTTGCTGCTTGTGCGTATTATGCATGTAAAGACGAAAGAGTTCCTATTACGCTTCAGGAAATCTTAGAAGAGGCTTCAATTAACGATAACATTGTAAAAAAATGTTATAAGATTCTAGTACGGGAGCTAAATTTAAAAATCTCACATATAGATCCAGTTACACTTATTCCACGATATTGTGCTGATTTAAATTTAGGGATTGAAGTAGAAAAGGAAGCAATGAGAGTTCTTCACAATTTCATTATTAGGACTTCTATATCTGGTAAGGATCCTAAAGGATTATGTGCGGGTGCAATATATCTCATATCTAAACTGAGAAATGTGAAAGTTTCCCAGAAAGACATTTCTCATGTAATAGGAGTCACAGAAGTAACATTACGCTCCAGATATAAAGAACTTCTTAAAAGTATTAGTTTGAACTTTAACACTTAAATCTCATTTTTGAAATATTTATTATTTTATTTCATTTTTTAAAAACTGATTCTTCTTTTAATCTATCATTATAAAAAAATAGTTAAGATCCTTTAAAATGATTCTTCCAATCTAAAGAACTCGAGAGCTTGTCAAAAGAACTATAATATAATCCGCTACACCCTCAATAGAATCAGAAATGGCCTCCAGAATGTCGAAAATATTTCCAACAGTAAATATTGTAAAGAAGTTGACATCGTATTTTGTTTCTTGAAGACTTTCTCTTAATTTTATGTTAAGAAGGTCAACATCATGTTCAAGTTGGTTTATCTTATTTGCGAACTCCTTTACGTTAGTTCTTTCTCCCACTAAATCAATCACAAGCTTATCTAAATATTCAACAGCCTTTACAGTTGTCTCTATAATTTCTAAGATTAACCGTAATGATTCTTCACTACTTTGATCCCAAAACCTAGTTGGGATAGTTGTTACCCTACGAGCTACACCAGTGCTGCAATTTGCTACGTCATCCAATCTCTTAATTAAATGTGATAAATTCAATCTTATACTAGGATTTAGTTCTCCCTTAGAAACATCTTTGAGGACTTCTCGTCTTATCTTATCTGCTTCATCTTCTAAAAGATCAACTTTTTGGAAGTTTTCTCGGGCTTTATCGAGATTTTTATCCTTTAATAATATTTTAAGTCCTATTTCTAATTCTTTAACGCAATCTTGGACGATTTGAGCATGTTTGATCGTTTTTTCTAAAACATTTAATGCTGTTGCTCGTTTTAAAAATTCTATTAATGAACCCATTTTTATCACTCAATTTCCTTTCTTTTCTTTTACTATATATTACTATTACTAGTTAATTTTTATACTTTTTTAGGTCAATCCAAATAAATTAAATCCGAAATAAATAACTCCTGCAAGAATTGCAGCAACTGGAAATGTGAGTACCCAGTATACTGCCATTTTCCCTAATCCTTTATAATCTACTTCTTTTCTTTGGGCTAAACTCATCCCAATTATACAAAAAACTATAACGTGACTGTGTGATATTGGTAAACTTAACAATGTTGCTATCATAAGAATTAACGCTGAACTAATTTGGGTAACAAGACTTTCGCTTGGGCGAGAATCTATCATTTGGGAGGCTAAATTCCTTACGACATACCGCGCGGCAATATAGATTCCTAAACAAGAAGCAATTCCGCAAAGGAGAGCAAATATGACATACGATCCTAGATTCAACGAGCCATTATCTAGCAAACCATAGAGAATACCTAACGCTTCACCTGAATTTGCACCAACCCATATTTCAGCGAATACCACAGCAAGTAACAATAACCATTTAAAAGTCTTTTCAGATTTCTCGATCTGATTTAATCCTTTTAAACGAGACAAATATGTTTTAGCTAGAATCTTAAAAAGCACATATGTTATAATCAATCCAAAAGTTGGTGATAAGAACCATCCTAAAATGACATTATTTAATTTTACCCAATTAAACGCTGTTTCAGGGTTAACATCTCCTTGTGTTAGAGCATATACGAATACAACTCCCACTATACTTCCTACAAGCGAGTGGGTGCTACTTAAAGGGATTCCTGCGAAACTACCAATAATTAGCCAAAAAATACTGCTAATCAAAACAGTTAGTAACATAATATCGGTATAATTTAGAGCCTCCCCTAATAAATCAGCACCAACAGTTTTTGCTACAAAAGCAAAGGCAAACGCGAACATCCCTAGCCCAACTGCTATGCCACCAATTAGTAAAGCCAATTTAAATTTTATTACTCCTGCTCCTACTAAAGTAGATAATGTCTCGTCATTCGCTCCTATTGAAAACGCAAGTGCTATTGCCAAGACAATTAAAACAATTACTAAAATTGAAATTATATCAACAGCCATGTTAAATCGGATTTGAATTTTAATCGAAGATTAAATATTTAGTTGCTAAAAATTGAATATATTCCGAAAAGCTCTTGATGTGGTCAGCTAACATCATAATGTTTTCTATTAATTCTTTCAAGTATAAGAAAGTTCTTGATAGATAATCCATATCATAATTGTACAATCGATCAAGTAAATCCCATTCTTGCTTTCTCATTTTACGTCTTTCGTCTTTTACATTTTCGCAGATATTATGAGCTTTACTTAAATCTGAACCTATAGATTTTACTGCTTCTGTCAAATAATTAGAGATTGTTCTTAACGATTTTAAAATAATTATGATTTGGAGTTTGAACTCATTATCAGGAAATACCACCTTATAGAGAAGCATTTTATTGGCAAAATATTCCCCTATATTTTTAATATCATTTATTTTATTAAATAGTTTTAATCTATCTGATTTTGAAAACATTAATTTAGATTTGAAGATTTTAGATTCAAATGTTTTCTTAATTCTTACTTCCGTATTAGTTTCAATCACATATTTTAGATTCTCTGTGAATTTTTCGAATTTTTCGTCAACAAGAAATTCAATACCTTCAATTAATTTCAAGTTTTGTTCATTAATATTATCAACAAATAAGTGCGTTAATTCGTCAATATTTAGCTTTTTTAACTCCTTTTCACTTATTTCACTCATTATGAATCACCATTATAGAATTTTTATGTTTTTTTATAAATTTCGTCTATATTCTATATAGAAATAATAATTTCTTTGACAAATTTAACTTTACTTTTCATTTATTAACCTTAAAATATAAATTTCATGAGTTAGAAAATGTTTAGTCTTATTGGAAATATAAGTCTCTCTTTTACATATTACCTAACGATGAGTAACGTTCAAAAATTCTACTTTTTTCGTTGTTATCATTGTGGCGAATGGAGCTATAGTAATAAAATAATAAAAACTAAAAAATGTTGGAAATGTAATCGGTCTTTCCTATTCAAAAATTCGGCTAAATTTTCTAAAATGGTAACTTTTCAGGGAGCGATTAAAATTATTAAGGAGTTGAAAATGAAAGGAGAAAAAGAATCACTTTTTCAATTTCTGAATATCAAAATAAATGGAACACCTAATAATTTTAAAAAATAAAATTATTTAACCCTCTCTTCTTCAATCCTTTAAAGCTCTCAAATTTTTTGATGGGTTGTTATTTATTGATTGTGGTTAGAAGAATTTTATGGAGATTAATGATGATTTAAAGGTATTTGATAATACCTTTATTAATAAATTGCATCGAGAGGCTGAAAACAAAATTGAATATTGGGATATCAGAGCAACGTATTCTCAAGGAACAACATTAGATTTCACCGATCAAAAGAGTACAGAAATATCATCCTACGAGATAATTAATTGTGGTATAAGAACTTTTGTTAACGGAGGATGGGGATTTTATGTTCTTAAAGATATTAACAAGGATAGATTATTGTCGAGTTTCATAAAATCGATAAAATTAGCAAAGTTGACGGAATCTCTATCGAAAAACAAGTTTAAGATAAAAGAAAGAGATCCTATTAATGAGGACTTTAAGATTGACAGTAAAATTAAGCTCTCTAATGTTAATATTGAAGATAAAATTCAGTTAGTAAAAAACCACGAAAAAATCGCTTCTGATTATTCTAAAATGGTAAAAAATACCCGTACAATTTACATGGATGGTGTAAGTAATTATATTTTTATAAACTCGTTTGGGAGTCAGGTAAAACAAAATCTTTCGTTTTTACGGCTATTGAACATAGTATATTCCCAAAAAGCGGGTATTATCCAAAGATCAATTAACTCCGTGGGAGGATTAGGTGGATTTGAGATATTGTCCACAGACGACGCTGAAAATATAAGTAGAAAAACAGCAAAAGAATCAATAAAATTATTAGATGCTAAATCTCCTATAGGAGGTAAATTTCCCATTATTGCAGATTCAAAACTTGCGGGAACGCTAATCCATGAAGCACTTGGACATGCTTGCGAAGCAGATTTGGTCTTAAGTAAAGAGAGCGTATTGAAGGGAAAAATAGGCCAAGAAGTGGCTTTAAGGGATATTAGTGTTATAGATGATCCAACTATAGGTCAAGGAAAATCATTTGGATTACCATACGAATTATTTGGGAGTTATTTTATTGACGATGAAGGGATTCCTTCCCAAAAAACAATTATTATTGAAAATGGAGTATTAAGAAATTATTTGCATAATTTAGAAACTTCTTCAAGAATGAGCGTACCTCCCAACGGCCATGGGAGAGCATCTTCTAGTTCTTCAAAGCCTCAAGTACGTATGGGTTTTACTTACATTGAGCCTAGAGATTGGGAAATCGATGAATTAATAGAAGATACCAAGAACGGTATTCTTTGCGAAGACTTTTTATATGGTTATACAAACCCAACTACCGGAAACTTCCAATTTAAGTGTAAGTTTTCATATAAAATCGAAAATGGAGAAAAAAAAGAATTGATGCGGGATGTTGCATTATCTGGAATGATTTTAGAGGTCTTAAATAGAGTTTCTGCTATAGGCAATAAAAATACATTCAGCTACAGTGATGGAATTTGTGGAAAGGGTGGTCAGAGCGTTAGAGTATGTGATGGGGGCCCGTATTTAAGAGTTGAAGACATAACGGTGGGAGGATTAAATTAAATGGAAAACGAGATTGATATCTTTGAACTAGGTAATTACGGATTAAGAATCGCCGAAAAAAAATACCCCTCTTACAAATGTGCTGAGATCTTTGTTGGAAAGAGTAATTATACCAATATTGAGATCGAAGAAAATTCAATAAAGTACAGCGAATTGGGGAGCGACAACGGAGTTTCTATTAGAATATATAATAATCAAGGATCTATAGGGTTCGCTTTTACAAATAAACTGAACAAGACAGTTATCGAAAAAATAGTTTCTAACGCTATTAAAATGATGAATGCAGGTACTCCTGATCCTAATTTCAAAAATTTACCTGAAAAACATAACACTTATCCCAAAATTGAAAATTTATACGATAAAAGTATAGAATCTTTAACGATAGAAGATTCGATAGAGCTAATAAAAGATTTGATTAAAGTGTGCAATGAGGATGACCTAGCAATTTCTCAATCTGGCGATTTCACAGCAAATTACAATCTGTCCTATGTATTCAATTCGAATGGCGTTGAAGCGTGCGGAGAAGAAACTTTATTCTCAATTTCATCCAACATTATTGTAAAAGACAAAGCGACAGGAAAAACTTCAAATGGTTATGAGTCCCAAATGAAAAGAAAGTTAAATGATATTAATGGAACAAGTACTGCCGTAGAAGCTTTGAAAAATGCAAAAAAAAACCTTAACCGTATAAAAATAAAGACTAAAAAGATGCCGATTGTATTAACTCCTAAAGGAACCATAAACTTGATTTTAAATCCAATTGCGTCCGCAATAAATGCAGAATTGTTCCAGTATAAACGTAGTTTCTTAGTAGATAGAAGAGAGAAAAAAATTGGCTCAGAACATTTAACTCTTGAAGATAACGCATTAATCAATGGTGCCGTAGGATCAAGTATATTCGATGGAGAAGGAGTTCCGTGTAAAAATAAAAGAATCATAGTAAATGGGATTTTTTTGAAATCGGGGTTATTACATAACAGTTATACTGCAGGGAAGGAAGGAGTCGAAAGCACTGGAAATGCTTCTAGACGGTCCTTTAGTTCCGTTCCTTCAATAGGTATATCAAACTTAATCTTAAAACCAGGAATGGATCCTCATGAAGAGATAATAAAGGATGTTAAAGAGGGGATTTTGTTAAATTCTACAGGAGATTCTCCAAATATTTCAACAGGGGACTTTAGTGGATTAATTTCTCAAGGGAATTTAATTAAAAATGGAGAAATAAAACAAGCTTTGAACGAGACTATGTTTGGTATAAATCTTTTGGATTTGTTTAAAAATATTGATGCCGTCTCAAAAGATTATCGAATTTATGGATCATTTAAAGCCCCGTTTGTAAGAATAAAAGATGTACAAATTATTGGATCTGAAGATTAAATAGGTATGATTTAATTTATTGATATAATAAAGATTTTTTTTATTTAAGTGTCTAATAGAATGGATAAAATTTTAATCATTGACCAAGATTATTCAATAATATTCTCTAGAGGTTTAATTGCCAATAGTTTACTAAAAACAGGAATATCGTTTCTCGAAGCACATGAGATTGCAGAGGAGATAAAAAATGACTTGCTGAAAATGAATATACGAAAGATATCAAAGCAAGAAATGGATAAAAAAATTTCTAAGATTTTAGTAGAGAAAAAAGGTACACAATATGCCGAAAACTTTCTTGTTTTTAAGAAGATTATTAAATTGGAGCAACCTATAATTATCTTAATTAGTGGAACGACGGGAATTGGAAAATCAACAGTTGCTTTAACGCTAGCCCATCGATTAGACTTTCGTAGTATGATTGGGACTGACTCAATCCGGGAAATAATGAGAAAAGTATTAAGTACTGATTTAGTACCTGAATTACACCAGAGTTCTTATGAAGCGGGTAAATTTTCGAAGCACTATAGGTCATCAAGGTTTAACTCCACCATTTTAGGGTATAGTGAACAAGTCAAGATTGTGACAGTAGGCGTTGAAGCTCTGATCAAAAGAGCCCTTTATGAAGGACATAACATGATCATTGAAGGTGTTCACTTGTCCCCTGAATTCCTTTCCATTGACATTTTAGAACATCCAAATGTAGTTTTTGTGATGTTAAATTTATCCAACGAGATACAGCATAAGAATAGATTTTCTCTTCGAGCACATAATGTTTCTATGAGGAGCCCTGTTAACAAGTATTATGATAATTTCGAACAAATCAGAATAATTCAAGAATATTTAAAAGAGCAAGCAAAAATAGTAGGGGTTCCTATCGTTGAAAATATAAACCGTGATGATACAGTGAAAAAACTAGCCGAAATTGTAACTACACGAATCAAAAAAATATTGGAAGCGAAAAATGAGGATATAAACCTCTAATTACTTAAATATTGGTTATTGGTGCACCTAACGCTATGAAAATTTTATTTCTTATCAATTTATAACTAATTATTTTAATAGACGCTACAAATGTGGTTTTTTCTATCGCTATTTGATTTATACTATCTTCTAAGTTTAATTGCTAAAATAATAAGTGAAGAATTAAGAAATCCCTCCACAGAGCAGGAAATTACGATCGTTTATTTAGGTTTGATAATTATTTTTATTCTTCCTGTAATTCTTGGTTGAATAAAAGCTATATATTGATTTTCCAATTAAATCTATAAGATCCGATTTCTTAATTTCGAAAGAATTTAAAATCTACGGCCCTTTTTACGCCCCCTTCGTAAAGGTTGCAAAAAAAAGTTCAACTAATTAGAGCGAATTCTTAGGATGTTACGTTTAAATGCATTGTTAAAACTTCCCAAAATTTATCATCTGGCCCTATATTAGTTTCCCATAATTCAGCTATGATGGTTTGATTATATCCTGGGTCTGAAAATTTAACATTAAATTCATTCGAAATCCAATTTTCTCCGTGCGATAATTTTGTTGTAGACGAATTCATAACTGATGTTGCGTTCAACGAACCAAAAGATCCTATTTCAGTCTCATTATTTCCCATTAAAATTTCTACTCGAAATGAAAAATCTCGGTTTAAATAATTACCAACAGAGATGTAAAAAGTGATATTTCCACCTACTGTAGCATTTGTGGGATAACTTTCTGCTTTTTTATCAGAATTCAATACGCCAAAAGTAATATAACCTGGTTCGGGAGTTACCACTGCGTAAATTATGAATCCAGATATAACGATTATCCCAATAATTAAGAGGACTGCGAGAACTTTATCAAACTCTTTGTAATTTTTTTTAACATTATTGTTTTCGTTTGAATTATTCATTTTTACCATTATCTTTGAACCAAGCTATAGTTTTCATTAAACCCTCTCTTAAAGGAGTTTTGGGGTGCCATTTTAGGATCCTATTTGCTTTAGTTAAGTCAGCACATCTTCTTACAGGATCGTCAATGGGTAAGGGTTTAAAAACGATTTTTGATTTAGAATTTGCCAACTCTTTAATTATTTCGGCTAATTCTAGTATTGAGTATTCTTTATTGTTACCTAAATTAATGACTTCTCCTATAGCATCTCTGTTATGAACGATCTTTAAAATACCTTCAATTTCATCAACAACATAAATAAATGATCGTGTCTGCGATCCATCTCCAAAGATAGTTATCTCTTCGTTATTCAATGCTTGATGGATAAAGTTAGGGATAACTCTTCCAAATTCGGGGCCAGATCTAATTCTTGGTCCCGATGTGTTAAAAATTCGCACTATTTTAGTTCTAATTTCGTGTTGGAGTTCGTAAGCCTTGACAAAAGCTTCTCCAGCTCGTTTAGATTCATCATAGCAAGATCTAGGCCCTACAGGGTTAACATGACCGAAGTAGGTCTCTGCTGTTGGGATTGCTTCGTTGGGAGGATTGCCATACACTTCAGATGTGCTTGTGTAGAAAAATAGAGCATTATGTGCCTTAGCGACACCTAGTGCGTTCATAGTTCCAAGAGTGTTACTTTTTAGTATCGGTATTGGATATTTACTAAACTCAAATGGAGACGCTCTGCTTGCCATATGCATAATGATATCAATTCTCTTTATATCGCCAATACAAATCCCGTCTGGATGATGTGTTAATCCAAAAAACACCGGTTTCGAGATATCGTGATTAATAAAGCGAAAATTATCTTTATCCATTAAATGAGAAATGTTTTCAAATCTTCCTGAAGAAAGATTATCTAAACATACACAATTAGCTCCTTGCTTTACTAGGATATCACAAACCCAAGAACCTAGGAATCCTGCTCCTCCAGTTACTAGGATTGTTTTAGCTCGAAATGAAATGTTATCTTCCTTTAAACGGTTCAAGATTTCGCCGAAATCTTGTTCAAAGTCGTAATTCAAATTAAATAACCTACTAAATATGTATTAATAGTTTTGTTAAGCGTTTTATTTATTAAAAAGATATAGTTTCCTTATTCTCAATATTCAAAAAAAGGGATTGATAGAATTAACGAGTCTTCTGTCCACAATATTGACAATATTTAAGCTCTAAAGGGTAAAATTTACCGCAACCGGTGCATTTTTTTAATGAATTCTTGATAATCTCTCGTCCAAGCATTTCAAAAACATTTTCAACATTTTCTCCTGTTTTTGAAGAAACTCCATGAATGTCTCCTTGGAACTTGTATTTGTCGAATAATGCTTTAGCATCTTTATGCTCTACCTCTCTCTGACTTTCTAAATCAATTTTTGCTTCAATCAATAATTTAGTCTTTGGATAATTAGGAACAGATGTGATAACATTCGCCCAATCATGAAGATCATCCAGAGAATCTTTATTGGTAATGTCGTAAAGAAGTAAAGCTCCAGAAGCACCCGAAACATAAGAGGGTAGTAAAAGGCGGAATTTTTTTTCACCTGCGAAATCCCAGATATTGAGGAGAATTTCATTACCATCAACTACCACTTTCTTTGTTTCGAAATCGACACCTATTGTTGATAAAGTCGATCTATCAAATTTCCCCGTTGCATACCTCCTGATGAGAGAGGTTTTTCCCACATTTTTCGCACCCGCTACAATAACTTTAAATTTGATTATAGTAAATCACATCAAGTTTTTTTAATGACATTCTTATTATATTACTCCTAAAATAAAATATTAATCTTTAATCATAAAAATTTTGTTATTATTATTAACTAATTGTTTTTATGGTTAATTTTATTAAATTTCACATTAGGAGAATGATTTTGGTTATCGATTAAATATTATAAATATTTTAATTGAAAAAAAAATTCATTAAAATCATGAAAAAAGACTCAAATAAGAAGTATTTTGGAACTTCATCACAAAAAGAACTCTTGAAGCTATATGCTAAGTATGTTAATTCACCGAAAGTACGTCTTTTTAAAGGATTTGGCCTTGGAGTTATCCCTGGTGAAAGGAAGGGTGTTAAAATTAGCACTTTGGAAGGAGCAAAACCAACTGAGCCACCAATGGATCTTTATAATTGCCACTCATGTGGTGGTGTTTACAATTTAGGGCATGGTAACCCTAAAATTGTGCAAGTTCTTAAAGATGCTTTAGATAGTGGATTGGATATAGGTGACCACTTGTTGCTATCAGAATGGAGAGCTCTTTTAGGGAAAAAATTAGCAGACCTAATGCCGCCAGGAATTACAAAGACTACCTTTGGAGTTAGTGGAGGTGAAGCAGTTGACAGTGCTATTAAATTTTCAAGGGCTCATACTAAACGGAAGAAATGTATCTCTGCAATTGGAGGTTTCCACGGGCATACCGGATTTGCGTTAGCGGCTGGAGATCCTAGCTTTAGAGAAAAATTCCTTTGGACCAACCCTGATTTTAAGCAAATTCTTTTTGGTGATGTTGAGAGCTTGAAAAAAAACATTTCGGATGATGTTGCTTGTGTTATTCTGGAAACAATTCCCGCTTCTGCTGGGGTATTGATTGCTCAAGAGGGCTATTTTTCAGAGGTCCGACGATTATGCGATGAACATGATGTTATGATGATAATTGACGAAGTGCAAACCGGACTTGGGCGAACTGGCCACTTTTGGGCAATTTATGGTGGACTTTATGAACACGAAAAAGTTATACCTGATTTTATTGTATTAGGAAAGGGTATGAGTGCAGGAATTTATCCAATATCCAGTTGCAGTTATAAACCCTTCATAGAAAATGCGGTTTTTAAAGATGATCCTTTTATTCATATTTCTACAAC
>JAGXOB010000130.1 GCA_019894735.1 Promethearchaeota archaeon
AATATTCTTCGCTTTGAAATCCATAATAAAAATATCAAATAGAGGTAAAAGTTATGTATATGGTCTCAATCACAAAGTTTCCTGTGAGTAAAGGTAAAGAAGTGAGCGAACGGTTTATTGAAGCAACAAAAAAATTTCCTCCTGATAGAACATTAGAAAAGGAAATCTTACGCATGGCAGCAAAAATTATTGGAGACGAAGTAGTTTCGATAGCGATATCAGAAGTTAAAGAAGGAAAATTCCAAGAAGTGTTTAAACGGAGTCATGAAGTAATGATGTTTTATTCAGATATAGAAGGAATCAGCTTTGATGTGCAACCTTACTTATCTGGAGTAGAAGCGCTCCCACTAGTAGGTTTGAAGATGCCTGAATAACCAAATCATCATAATTAAATCTTTTTTTTTTCATTTTAATTGGTAATTTCTTTATGTGATAAACTAAATACATGAAGAAATGAAAAGTTCTTTTTACTAAGAATTTTATAGTATATTATGATTGCCAATCCTTCTTCTCATGCTTTTGAACCTTTTAAGTACAAAACTCTGGAGGATTTAAAAAGAGAGTTAAAAAGATTATCCATCCCTCTCCCTATAAGCTCTAATACTGAAAATTTAAGAGAAGTTATTCAATCCAAGAATATTATTATTCCTAATAGACTTTCAATACAACCAATGGAAGGATTCGATGCAAAACTTGATGGTTCACCGAGTGACCTCACATTCCGACGCTATAAACGCTATGCTAAAGGAGGTGCAGGTCTGATCTGGTTTGAAGCAACTGCAATTTCTGAAGACTGCCGTTCAAATGATCATCAATTAGTTCTCTCTGAAGAAAACGCAAAAGATTTTAAGAAGCTCACATCTGTCATTAGAATTCAATGCGATCGTACTTTAGAATCTTTGGGTTTTAAAAATCGGTGTTGTTTAATATTACAATTAAATCATTCAGGTCGGTATTCAAAACGAAATGGAAAAAAATATCCGATTAGAGCTTATCACAGCGTTGAATTAGATGATGCAATTTCTGTAAAAAAAAAGGATGGAGTTATTATTTCGGATGAGAATCTCAAAGAGATCGAAGATCTCTGGGTAAAAAAAGCTATATTAGCAAAGGAAGCTGGATTTGACGGCGTAGATATTAAAGCATGTCATGGTTATTTGATTAGTGAATTGTTATCCGCTCGTGATCGAAGGGATTCTGAATACGGAGGAACGAGTTTAGAAAACCGCTCAAAATTATTACTAGATATAATTTCTAAACTACAGAATAAATTTAGAAATGATACCGATTTTTTGATTACTTCACGCGTAGGAGCTTACGATGGTATACCTTATCCTACTGGATTTGGAGTTAAAAATATTGTAGATGAGAAATTTCCAGCATCCGTTGATCTTGAAGAACCAGTAGATTTAATTAATAAATTATACGAGCTTGATGTAAAGCTTCTTAACATTACAGCAGGTAATCCTCATTATATGGGTCATATCACACGTCCTTACGATGTTCCAATAAAAGGAGGAAAATTACCTGAAGAACATCCATTATTCAGCGTATATAGAATAATTTATTTGACTTCAGTGATTAAAAGCTTAATTCCTAAAGATATGATAATCATAGGATCGGGTTATTCCTATTTCAGACAATTTGCTGGAAATCTTGCCTCAGGAGTCATTCAAAAGGGAATGGCAGATATTTGTGGTTTTGGCAGAATGTCATTTGCTAATCCAGAATTTGCGAAGCAGATTTTTCAAGAAAATTCCATAGAAAAGGCTAAATCTTGTATTTCTTGCTCGAAATGTTCGCAATTTATGAGAGAAGGTAGATCTACGGGATGTGCTGTGAGAGATCCCAAGTACAGAAATAGAGATTAACACTTACTGAACAATTTTACCGTCATTATAGTCTTTCCAAACATTTTCAAACCAGCTAGTTTGTTCTGGGATTTCTCTAACCTTAACCCATTTAATATCTATGTGGGTTTTTTTTAAGGATATAGTTTGAATTTGATTTGATAAGTTTAAATCGCTTTTTATAAAATTATAAGATGACAATTTCCTAGGGAGTGATATAACCCGTTCACCTAAAGAAACTTTTAATTCATTTCTGTTGATTAAATAGGAACCTCGACTTTGCCCATCATTCACGTGGTAGTCAGATATTGCTGAAAGGAAGAGGTACTGGGTTAAGAGAGAATCTTTTACTTGAAAATACTTTACTAACTCAGAAGCACCATTTAAAGAAATTAAATCAGCAAAGTTAAGTATTTTTAATCTAATATTACTTATTTCTTCTTCTAAACCTTCTTCGGGTCTTAATATTCCCGCGTATTTTTCCATTGTATTTTGTATTGATTCTAGTATTTTACTTGGAGTATTCTTTTCCTTATTTTGCATGTTTTTTAAACAGATTTTCATTTGGTCTAGAAAATCAATTAGTTGTTTTTCAATTTCAAGATAATATTCTCCAGTTGTCAAGGGAAGCAATGTATTGTACATGCCAGCAATCTTCTGTGCTGTTCTCAAACCTCCCACCTGCCCAGAATTTAATGCCGCACCCCCAGGTCTATGAATACCATGGCTCCCGTTTATCTCACCAATAACGAATAAATGTTTCACGCTTGATTCCCACCATATATCGCAAGATATACCACCATTCAAATGTTGGTTACAAACGGCAATCTGTAGAGGCTCCTTAGAGAGGTCGATACCATGGTCTTTATAATGGAAGTATGCCCGTTCATTCAGTGATTTAAGCCTTGTTATTGGTAATTCACCTATTGAGTTAGATTTTTCAAGATATTCTCTTGCTACAGTATCCATAAAATTTATACCATACCCGTTGGGATTTCGGGTGTAATCTAAAAACACTTTTCTCCCAAGTATTTCTGTTTCGTAATATACAGCGAGATCTATCAGTGAAGATCCACAATCCTCAATCCGATCTGAACTAAATGGCCATTGATATCCTTTTAGAAAAATTGCTTTTGATAGTTCTTTGAATGAAGGAAAAATTTCGTTGAGAAATTCAAAATCGTTACCATTTTCGTCGATAGAAATGTAGCGTGGTATAACTTGTTGATATGATCCTGAAACATTCCATCGATAATGAGTCGATGCGAGACCAAATTGTGATTCTGTTAAGTTTTGTAAAATACAACCAGCTTCGATAGCTAAAGATGTACTCCCCTTCTGAGAAGTTGGATAAACCGAGTTTTTATATAGTGTTGAAGGACCTCCAGTGGCTAAAACAATATTTCTAGTTTTAAATATTTTAATTGACTTAATAATATCTTTTAACTCTTCCTGATCGGATAAAGAATTAATGTCCAGACATATCAAACCAATTACTTCCATTTCGGTAGAATCCGTAACTATTATTTTAGTTGCATAATATTTGTTAAAGATATTGATTTTTAATTCAGAAACTACTTCAAGGAGTCGTTTACACATTTCTTGAGAAGTATAAGGACCAATTGATGTGGCTCTTTGTTTGGGATCGTTATCTGTTTTATATCCTACAAATCCACCGTATTTATCGTGAGGAAAGGATACACCCAATTGTATTAAATGAAAAAATTCTCTTATCGAATTAGTTGATTCTATTAAAGCGATATCTCCATGCATAGCTCCACCGGAAAAGAGATCTTTTGCCATTTCAAAAGGAGAATCGGCTTGGTCTCCGATGATAGACAGTTTGTAATAAGTTTGTTTATCAGAGCCAGCGTTAAAAGAGGTTCCTCCTCCTAATTCTTCAGTTACAAGAGTAATCTGCCATGGAGCAATTCCTTCTTCTACTAAATGGATAGCACAATTTAACCCCGCAGCTCCAGTACCTATAATAACGGTATTGTATTCTAAGATTTCAATGTCCTGTAAATTGATATCGAATTTTTCCATTTTCCTCCCTTAAAGTCGATGTAAGTGAAAGCCTCCGTCGATATCTATTACGGATCCAGTTGAGAATGGTAAAAGCCCAGAGACAATTGCAACAACCGGTTTCGCTATATCAGTGGGTTTTCCCCACCTCTTTATTGGAGTAAGACCTTTTTTTATTAAATTGTCATACATATCATGAACTTTTTCGGTCATAGGAGTATCAATAATTCCTGGTGAGATTTCGTATACAGGTATTCCATAATCGGATAATCTTTCTGCGAACAGTTTCGTCATCATAGTCATAGCTGATTTTGAAAGGCAATATTCGCCTCTATTAACGGAAGCAGTATATCGATTTATAGAGGAAATATTGATGATATAAGGTTGATAAGTATCTTTTAACTCTTCTCGTAATTGGATCATCCATTTAGAAACGGCTTGAGTTAGAAAATAAGGTCCCTTGAGATTAATTGACATTACTCGATCATACGATTCTTCAGAAGTTTCTAAAATATCAGTTCTGATTTTTGGTGCGACTCCAGCATTATTGACCAAAACATCAATTCTATTAAATTTCTCTTTAACTTTATCTATTATGGATTCACGATCTTCTTTTTTGCTTATATCTGCTTGTACAAACAAAATTCTATTGTCTACTTTCTCACTATAAATATTTTTAAGCTCAGAGTAATATTCTTCCGATAAAACTTTAGTCGCGGCACCATTTATTACAACCGAATAGTCTAATTTAGCGAGTTCTAATACGATAGCTTTCCCAATTCCGTGAGTACTTCCAGTTACTAATAGAACTTTTTTATGATGTAGTTCCATAGATTATAATTTATTTTTTTGTTTTAAAATTGTTTTTAATTAACTACTATAATTACAGCATAAAAATCTAAAAGATTTATTATCTCATAATCTTAAATTTAATTGTTATGGAAAGATTTATCTCAAAAAAAATTTCTTCTGAAGAACTATCAATATTAGATAATAATTCAGAATGGTTAGGAATTCCAAAAAGCCATTTAATGGAGTGTGCCGGCTATTCATTCACAAATGAACTTATCGATCAAGGTTACATTAAAGAAAAAGGAAAAGTTGCAATTTTTTGTGGAACAGGAAATAATGGTGGAGACGGTTTTGTCGTAGCCCGGCATTTATCTTCCTATGGAATGAAAGTTTTAGTAATTTTAGTTGGAACAGCAGATAAAATAAGAACAAAAGAAGCTCAAATTAATTGGAATATAATATTTAACCATCTTACCTACTCGATTAAAATCGCATTCATTAAAGATTCAACAGACGCCAAGAAAATTAAGAAAATAATAGAAAATGATCGAGACTACTCCTTGATTGTAGATGGTTTGTTAGGTACTGGGATTGAAGGAAAAATTAGGGAGCCAATTTCTTCCGCAATAGATTTAATAAACAACTTAAGAGAAAAAGAAAAAGAACGTATAAAAGTTGCCTCCATAGATATACCTTCCGGATTAGACCCAGATACAGGAAAGATTTCGGATAAAGTTGTAAATCCAGATTTAGTTGTAACCTTCCATCGAGTAAAAAAAGGGCTAAAGGCAGCAAAATATCATATAATCGAAAAATCTATTGGCATCCCACCTGAAGCAAGTATTTTTGTAGGAAAGGGCGATCTACTACCAAACCTAAAATCCAGAGATGTAGATACCCATAAAGGCGAGTTTGGAAGGGTATTAGTCATCGGGGGTTCAAAGAATTACTATGGTGCTCCTGCGTATACCTCGTTATCGTGTATTCAATTCGGATGCGATCTGGTCATAACTTATGTTCCGGAAGTAGTTGGAGATGTTATGCGTTCTTATTCTCCAAATATGATAGTGAGAACGAGCCCTGGAGATTGGCTTACAACAAAAGCTTTAGAAGAAATCTTATGGCTCGGAGATTGGGCAAACACAATTGTTATCGGCCCGGGATTAGGAACTGAAAAAACAAGCGAAGAACTCTTGATAAAAATATTCGAGAACGTCAAAAAATCCGACAAATCTTTTGTTATAGATGCTGACGCGTTAAAATTAATAAAATCGCATCTTGATTTAATCAAAGGTAAGAATGTTATTTTAACACCCCATGAAGGAGAATTAAAGGTAATCTCTGATATTGATTTACCCACTTATAATGAAATTGAGCAGAGAGGAACTGAAGTATTTAAGATAGCTAAAAGTTTAGATGTTACTCTATTAGTAAAAGGTCCTTACGATTATATAAGTGACGGAACTAAATTGAAAATTAACAAGACGGGATGCCCAGAAATGTCAATTGGAGGAACCGGTGATATACTTGCTGGTTTATGCGCTTGTTTCTTAACAACGGGAAGTAATTCGTTCCAAGCTGCATGCTCTGCTGCTTTTCTTAACGGCTATATCGGAGAATATTGTAAGAAATCATTGGGACCCCGATTCACAGCAATGGATATGATAAATAATATAAATACTGGAATCTTGGACTTGTGGAAGATTACAACATCGGAAAAATGAAATATCTAGTTGAATTTTAAAAAACACCTCTTAAAAAATATTTTTTACCGTCAATTTTTTTTGGTGAATTATCTTAAAAATTAGATTTTTAAGTGATTAATTCACATTTTATTAAACATTATTTATTTCATAAATATTTATTAACACCTAACCTATTATTATAG
>JAGXOB010000131.1:0-2013 GCA_019894735.1 Promethearchaeota archaeon
CGCTTAAAATAAAAGTATGTATTACGGGCCCCATAGAATTATACATAAAAAAGCATGGATTTACGATATATCCTGATCTCGCCTTCAATTTTGCGAAATCACTCAACATTATATTGAAAAAATCGATAAAGAACACTAAATATCTTCAAAATTCCATCATCTCGATTGATGAACCTTCATTTGGGTATGTTGACATGTTTAATATTGGCGATGATGCCCTGATTAAAGCATTTGATAAAACTGTGGAAGGAGTAGACGGACTTATCCAAATTCACCTTCATACTTTAAAAAAATACTCAATTCCTATTCAAGCAAAAAATATTGACGTACTAACATGCGAATATGCCTCCGATCATACTAATGTCATTCCAAAATCCGATTTGGAACAGCATGATAAGTTCATACGTGTCGGTATCACGAGAACAAATATTAATAGCATTATGGCCGAAAAACTAGATGGTGGAGCCTCTCTTGATGATTTCAAAACATTTGAAGGGACAATGAGCTTAATAGATTCAAAAGAATTCATCAAGAAGAATTTACTTTTTGCTCTTGAACATTATGGTGACCGACTTAAATTTGTAGGACCCGATTGTGGGCTTAAAGGGTGGAACCCTCCACAAGTTGCATATGAATTGCTGAAAAAAACATATAATGTCATTAAGGAAGTAAGGCAAACTTTAACTTAATTTCTTGCCAATTTCTTCTAATAAAATTTATTCTCTCTTTGAAAAAAAAATAGAAATTAATATACTTCTAATCAAAATATAAGACAAAAACCAATATATGAAAATCAATAATGATAATAGATCATTTAAGTCAAACTATTCAATTAAAAATCTGTTATTTTGGTCCCGCCCTTTCGGGAAAAACCACTACTTTGAAATCCTTATTTAAACATTTTGGAAAGGAAGATAGGGTTTTAAGTATTGACAGTAGCATACGAAGGACTCTATTCTTCGATTATGGTACGATTACTTTTGAAAATAAACAATGGCTCCTTAAACTCCACATTTATTCCACAACTGGTCAAGATTTTTATATAATTACTAGACCTATAACTTTACGAGCAATAGATGGAATTATTTTCGTTGCAGATTTACAAAATTCTGCTTACTACAGGAACTTAACTTCCTGGAATGAGCTATGTAATTATTTCGAGGATGATTTTGAAAAGATCCCTAAAATTCTTGCGTTTAACAAACAAGATTTGGATGATAAATTTAGTCCCTCTGAATTTCTAGAAAACATTAATAGTTTTAAGTACAACAACCTAAAAACTAAAAATACTACCGCGTTATTCGGTGAAGGGGTCGTAGAATCCTTTGAAGAATTGTTAGAGCTTATCCTGAAGAAAATATACAAAACGCAAATGATATCGCTGGTGGAATAATCTTTATTTTTTAATTCTAAAATATTCAAAATATAAGAAGAAATCGTTTTAAGGCAGATTTAGCGATTAATCTAAACTTATAAGTGATTTTATTTGAGACGATAGTTAAATATCTGTTTCTAAGTAAAAACTGCTTATTTTTAAAAAACAACAGATTTTTATAGCTATATTAACAAAGTTACATTGATTATGTCAAGAATCTGTTAACAACTTTATGTTAACAAATTTTTCAAAAAGGTGATATTATTGTCTGACGATTATAATGATGATTATGATGAGTTTTTAGACCGTATTAAGAAATATCTTAATATAGATTCAGATGTTTTTGATGTAGATTTTTTATTTATGCCTGAACAAAATTTTGATCCAAACATGAATCTGGAGGACGAAAATATAAAAGCATTTAAGGTTACTTATCATTTTGAACCTGGCATGAACAAACCAGAGATAAGAATTGAGGGCAATTTTGATGAGAAAAAACTTCAAGATTATTTTAAAAGACTTAATATATCTAACTCTCCACAGTTTAAAGGATTAAGACAGTCAGGAAAAAAACAATCCATTGATGTAGGAACTTTATCCCTGCAACCAAATATAAAACACGAAAAATCCATGGCAAT
>JAGXOB010000131.1:2111-6412 GCA_019894735.1 Promethearchaeota archaeon
AGTCAGGAAAAAAACAATCCATTGATGTAGGAACTTTATCCCTGCAACCAAATATAAAACACGAAAAATCCATGGCAATGGAACCTTACTACGAAGTAAATTTACATGAAGATTTCGCTGATATTATTATTGAAGCGCCCGGAGTTGAAAAAGGGCACATTATTTTAAGTTTAAGCGAGGACGGAAGAAAAATTAAGGTATTAATAGAAATCAATTTTGTTAGCATAGAAAAGGAGATACGATTACCGTTTGAGTCTACAATGGACGATCATTTGTTAGAAGTGAACAATGGAATTGTATCGATAATTATGAAAAAGAAGAAATCTTAGAGGATTTATAAATTATGAACGAAATTTCAAGTGATATTGAAGGAAAAGATAATAAGTTAAGAGTAAAGGACGCCTTTAAAGATGATTCTGGTTTGGGTAGAGTGAGAATCGATCCAGAGGTAATTAAAGCATTACAATTAAAAACTGGTGATGCTATAGAAATATTTCATCCTATTTCAAAATCTAAAACGGCGGCATTATTATTTCCCGGAAAACCGGAAGATAACGGGGCTGGCGTCATAAGACTTGATCCTTCTTTAAGAAGAAATATCGATGCGAGAATTGATGATTATGTAGAAATTCGTAAAATTAAAGTTGTTTTAGCAGAAAAGGTTGTCTTTGCGAGTATGTCAGAAGCAGTTGTAATCAAACCTAGACTTCTAAATTCCCTATTACTAAATAGAGTCGTTACCAAAGACGACATCTTGAGTTTTTATCATTATCAAAGGAGATACGATATGATCGTTATTGATTTTGAACCAAGAACAGATGCTGTGAGAATCCATCTTGATACAGAAATTAAATTAAGCGAAAAAACACATAGAGAATTAAAAGAGAGAGAAAAATCAAGAGTAAGTTACGAAGACATTGGCGGATTAGGAGATGAGATTCAAAGAGTTCGCGAAATGATTGAGTTGCCAATGAAACATCCAGAGCTATTTCATAGTATAGGAATTGATCCGCCTAAAGGTGTCTTACTGCATGGACCTCCTGGAACAGGAAAAACTTTATTGGCTCGAGCCGTAGCTTTTGAGACTGATGCTCATTTCATAACTATTAGTGGTCCTGAAATTATGAGTAAATTTTATGGACAAAGTGAGCAAAATTTAAGAGATATTTTTGCAGACGCTAAAAAAAACGCTCCTTCAATAATCTTTATAGATGAATTAGATTCTATTGCTCCTAAAAGAAGTGAAGTCACAGGAGAGGTTGAGAGAAGGGTTGTAGCTCAATTATTGTCCTTACTCGATGGTCTGGAGGGAAGAGGTGAAATTATCGTGATCGGAGCGACAAATAGGGTAAACGATATCGATATCGCACTCCGAAGACCGGGTAGATTTGATAAAGAAATCGAAATAGGAGTACCCGACACTGATGGTAGATACGAAATACTACAAATTCACACACGAGGTATGCCCTTATTCGAGGATGTCGATTTAAGAAGTATCGCAGAGAGGACTCACGGCTTTGTTGGTGCGGATGTAGAAGCCTTGGCTAAGGAAGCTGCTATGTTAGCTATTAGAGAAATACTCCCAATAATAGATTTAGATAAACCAATTCCTTTCGAAATTTTAAATTCAATTAGGATAAAAATGGAAAACTTCACATCAGCCTTAAATAATATCGAACCTTCAGCATTAAGAGAAGTAGTTATTTCTCAACCTAAGGAAACATGGGAAGATGTGGGTGGATTAGAAGAAGCAAAATTACAATTGAGAGAAATAATCGAATGGCCTCTAAAGTATCCTGAATTATATAGTCATCTAAATTCAAAACCCCCAAGTGGGATATTGCTATATGGTCCTCCCGGAACGGGAAAAACCTTGTTGGCAAAAGCGTTAGCTCACGAAACCGAAGTTAATTTTATTTCAGTCAAGGGTCCTGAATTTCTATCAAAATGGGTTGGTGAAAGTGAAAAGGCAGTCAGAGAAACATTTAGAAAAGCAAGAGCAGCCGCTCCTTGTATTATCTTTTTCGACGAGATCGATGCTATTGCTGGGATGAGGGGTAGATCTGCGAGTTCTGAGGTTACAGATCAAGTGATTTCTCAACTTCTAACTGAAATGGACGGATTAGAAGATTTAAAAGATGTGATTCTATTAGCTGCTACAAATAGACCTGATATGCTCGATCCAGCTTTGCTAAGATCGGGACGGTTTGGTAGACATGTTGAAATTTCTATGCCCGATTTAGAAACTCGAAAGGCTATTTTCAAGATTCATCTCAAAAATAAACCCTTAGCTAAAGATGTAAATTATGATAAACTTGCTGAGGCTTTAGAAGATTACACTGGTGCTGACATTCAAGCAATAAGCGAAGAAGCAACATTATTAACGATTCGTAAAAATATTCCGGTTTTTAACGAGAAAAAAGAGGAATTACTAAATTATCAAGAGCAACTAAAGCAATTACAAGAACAAAAAGCGTCTCGTAAAGATATCAAGGAGTTAGAAGATAAGATTAAAATTGCTCAATCCAATCTCGTAAGTAAAATCGAAATAAAACAAGCAGAGTTCGATGAGGCAATAGACAAAATCATAAAAGGGGCAGACAGAGCTAAAAAAGTTTACGATCAATCTTCGGGGGAATCTGAAGATATGTATAGGTAAATCAAGGATGAGAGGTTGTAAGGGAAATGGGAGAATATACTAGAAAAACTCAATTTATTAGTTTGGATTCATTATTAGAGACTTTAGGAAGTCCCACAAGGAGATTGATATTATCAAAGTTATCTAAAGTTCCACATTCCGCTTCGGACTTAGCAAAATCCTTAGGAATATCTCGACAAGCAATTCATAGTCAATTAAACTTACTGATTGATAATAACATTGTCGAAGATATAGATCCTGAAGAAAAAAGGGGTGGTAAATTTCGAATTAAAAGTAATATCTCTGTAAAAATTGATATTACTCCTGATTATTATGACATAAAGTACATTGCAACAGATTTACCTAATGAAAATGACTCATATAAGTTCAGAGATTTAGATTGCTCAATAGACTATTCAAAAATAAAAAATCCCGACCAAAAAATTAGGTTCCTTGGTGAGGAGATAAGAAATATTGAGAGAGATATGCTAAAAATAGAAAGCAAGCGAGTTAACTTAATCAATCAGAAAGAATGTCTTATTTTAGAATTGAAGGACATTATGAATAATCAATACAAACAAAAATTAGAAAAAATGTTGAAGGAAGGCGGCGTAGAAGAGAGAAATATAAATAAAAACCTTAATCTTGGCAAAGAAATCTTTTTTACAATGTTTTTTAATCCCGGTAGATATTTTAAAAAGGTTAGAATAGATGAATTATTAGATGACATGTTTTTTTCTAACATGGATCGCGACGAGAGAACTGAGAGATTTTTTAAAGTGAAACCTATCTTACAGGACTTATCTCGATTAATGAATTTTCTTCAAGAAGACGATGATGATTGGTTTTTTGATTTTTAACAACTACAATCATTAGAACTCTCATTTATTATATTTTAAATAAAAATTAGTAATTCTAGGAGGAGATTTATGAACCTCAAAGATTTAAAGCATGAAATGCCCGAAATATTCGAAACCGTTAAAAAAGACGTAATAAAAACACTAGGTTGGAATTTTCATCGTGCGGGTTTGAGATTAGGACTTGCAGAAATGGGAATGATCGAAGGTGGTTTTATAGGAGGAATGTTTATTTACCCCGGCACGGATATAGTAATGAATACATCCCCTCTGTGGTTAATTTTAGAAACTCAACCAGATGATATAGTTTGGGCATACACTTATCACATTCTACTTCACGAATACATCCATTCACTTGGTTATATCAAAGAAGAAAAGTGTGAAGAGAAAACATTTGAAGTTATTGAGAAGGTATTTGAAGAAGAAAACCATCCAGTATTAATACTCGCAAAAATAGGAATTGGTTATTACATACGTGACCTGCAAATTAAAAATATTCCTCCCAACCGGCGACCAGATGGTATGCTTATTGAATATGTGCACGGTTTCGATAGAGAAAGCCAATCCTATTATTCTTAACCTTAAATGTTAAATTTATTTAAGAGTCAAAATTAATTAATCTCCATAATTTAGATTAATTAGAAAAGTTTTAACAATGATTTAGGGAGAATTAATATTACTGAATCTTCAGAAAAGGGTAAATTAGAACAAGATAAAGAAGAAGAAATTGAAAAAACTTTAGATGTAATTATAGATCAGTTAGTTTTAAATTGGCAATATAAGGAAGTTAAGAAAAAATTAACCTA
>JAGXOB010000132.1 GCA_019894735.1 Promethearchaeota archaeon
GCCCCCAGCAATAATTGGAATAGATAAAGGAGTACCTATCAAATGTGTTGCTGGAGGTCATGTTGAAGGGACTATAATGATTGCTAACAAAGGTTATAAAACAATGGCTAACCTCGATAATGATGTATCAGAAGTTTTTTCTCAATTTAGAGGTCATGCTATTGGGGTTCCAAGTAAAGGATCGATTCATGATGTGATACTCAATTTTTACCTGAAAAAGTACGGTTTAATAAATGAAATTGAAGTAAAACATTATAAACAAGCAGAATTTATCGCAATAGATATGAAAAAGGGTATCTTGGAAGGAGGAGTCGGTACTCCGGCTCTAGCAGTTTTTTCTTCAACCATTTTTGACTCCCATTTGATAATTCCTCCAGAATGTTTATGGAAGGATAATCCCAGCTATGGAATCTTCTTTCATGAAGATATCATAGAAAATGAACCGGAAATAGTAATGAAATTCTTGCATCATAATAAAGAGGCCTCTTTAATACTTAGAGAATCTCCCTCAAAGGCAGCTAACATTATATCAAAGACTTTCGAAATTTTAACCGAAAAGTATGTTTCAGATGTGTTAAAAATCTCACCAAAATATTGCATAGCTCTTTCAGATGGATATATCAAATCTACTATGGAATTCGTGAGGACTCTCAAAGATTTAGGCTACATTAAAAAAGCACTCAAAATTAAAGATATATTTGATCTTACTTTTGTAAAAAAAGTGCATCCTGAACCTGAGCATTACTCTAAATTAAAAATTTGTACTTAAAGCAGAAATATTCAATCAAAATTTTTAAAATTTAAGGATAAACATATTAAATGATTCAATTTTAAACAAAAGTATAGAAATTATAGTAGTTCTAAATCTGAATAAATCATGCAATTTGATAATGTAGATAAACAAATTGTAAATGCTCTTTTTAAAAACGGACGTGAGAGTTTAACTAATTTAAAGGACATCATATTCAAAACAGATGATGAAACTATGTCTCATACTGGGATCTCGAAGAGAATTTCAAAGTTAGAGGACAGTGAGATTCTAAAAGTTCAGGGGAATATCAATGTAAACGCAGTTAATTATAAAACACTTTTTATACTCATGGAATGGGGCAATTATGAAGAAATTAGAAATATAATAAATTCCTATTCTGAATGTCCGAGAGTTTTTTTGCTAGCCCAAGTCACTGGACAATATAATTTAATAATGGGAGTAATAGGACAGAGTTTGGATATATTACACAGGTATATAAACCATTGCGGTCCAACAAATAAGAAGGGATTATTGCACTCAGCATTAATATTCGGCTCGGATTTTATCCTTCCAAAATTTCTTCCGCTCAATCTTTTTAGCAATAAAAGCAATGAACAAAACTGTGGGAATATTTGTAGTAATTGTGAAGCATACCTTGACGGCAAATGTGATGGATGTGGTAATTTTTAATTAATACAACCCTTCATTCAATAAATACAACAATAAGTAATCAATTAAGTCTCATAAAAATCAGTCAGAATATTATATCCTGTTTAAAA
Source organism: Promethearchaeota archaeon (assembly GCA_019894735.1). The sequence goes on from JAGXOB010000132.1 coordinate 1,531, forward strand.
TCTAATGTTTATTTAAATTTTGTTAGGATTTGAAGAAAAAGTTAAATGAATCGTTTAAACTAATCAAATTTAAATTATACAAGAGTTGCTTTTTTGTAATAAAGACACTAGTTATCTTTTTATGCTTTTAGATTAAATTATAACACAAATTCTAAACGAATTGCTTAAAGTTGGGTGCGAGAGTTTAAGTAATATAAGTAAGCAAGGTCATAAATCCGATCAAAAAAATATGAGTTATACCGGAGTAGATAAACGAATCCCTAAAATGGAAAATGTTAAAATACTAAAAATTCAAGGAAATTTGAGTGTTGAAAGTCTTAACTACAATTCAACAATTATATAGGAAGAAATTTCTAAGGAGTTTTTTAATTAAAAAACTAAGTTTAATTTTGAAATTTCTTCTAAATGTTTTGTTTCAAATCGAACCAAAATCCAAACCGAGTGTTTAAAATAACCAACTTTCGAAAATATTAAATAGGATTCAAGCTAACATCATTTATGGTTTAAAATTTCATTTTTGAGAAAAAAAAAATGTTAATTTTAAACTTAAAAACCAAAATAGCAAAAGGTATATAATTTGAAAAAAACAAAAATTCTTTCGCTAGCAATCTTTTTAACCTTACTTATAGGAATTACAGGTGCGACATTGGGATATCAAGAATATTTTTATATGTGGAAGGATAATGGAAATGGAGGATCTCATAATTCATGTCATGGTACCGATAATAATCGAGAGAGTACAATTGGAAGTTTAGTATTATCTGTTAATGTGACAGGAAATTTATCCCCATTACAACATTTTACCTTAGAGGTAGATATCCTCAACTTTACAGAAGCTAATGAAGCCCAATACGAAGGTAGAGTTACTGTAGGTGTTCCCGGGCATCAAGGTGATAACGCGTTATTTACATCTTCCCTCGGTTCCCAAACATTGAATAGAAGAGAATCTGTAAACATTTATGGATCCTATAACCCTTCTAACAATAATAATAAATTTGATCTTGTTGCACCTAGTGGAGCGGGGACATATACTCTGGTAGCTCTTGCGATAGCGGGGATGAATCAAACGGATGCATCCGCATACAATCTTACTTATGTCCAAGATTCAATTCAAATAACTGTTGTAGGACCTACTCCTTCGGGCCCAGACACAATTTTTGGAGCTAATTTAGCTGTCATTATTGGAAGTATTTTAGCTGTATCAACAGGTACATTCTTTATGATAAGAAAGCGAATGAAAAGAACTGGATTGTAAGCATATAATCTTAAACTTAATTTTATTTTTTTTTTAACTAATATATTGATGGAAACTAATAAAAATAATTAAATTATAAGAAAAAATTTTAATAACGAGGTTTTAATACTTTAAAATAAACCAGTGAGTTAAAATTTTACACCGTGTTTAAAGTTTAATTGAATTTTAAAAAGCAATTTGTTCTTTAATTTGAATTTAAAATTATGTCATGTAAAAATGAGGTTTTTCAATATTGATTCATAAGTTAAAAAAGAACCATTATCTTCTGATTACATCTTTGTCATTACTTATAATAAATTTATTCTTCATATTTGGTTTAGCGACGTTTAGCAGAATTGTATATATAATATTTTTTTATCACGTATCCGCTGCCTGGTTATCTTATTTTTCATTCGGTGTAAGCTTAATCAGTCATATATTATACCTTAAACAAAAAAGGATGAATTGGAGTAATATAGGAAAAAATAGCATAATTGTTGGAGTATTTTTCGTTGCTTTTACATTAGTTACTGGATCATTATGGTTTAATGCAACATCTGGTGCATATAATGACATTTTTTGGCAGTGGAGTGATCCCAGACAAACTACAACGCTTATACTATTGCTTTCATATATCGCATATTTAATATTTAGGAACTTTATTGAAGAAAGAGAGAAAAAGGCCAAATTATCAGCTATTTTAGGAATAGTTTTTTTTCCAACCGTTCCTTTGAGTTATTTCTCAGCAATTATTTTCACAAGTCTCCATCCGTTAATTAATCCAAATCCCGGGGAACCAGGAAATATTTACTGGGATTCCATCAAAATGTTTAGCTTATTTTTTAACTTAATTGCCATAACTCTTTTATTTATTTATTTAGTACGAGAATTGAATGAGTTAGATATGGCAAAACAAAAGTTACAAGAACTTCTACAAATTAAAATGGAGGAAGGAAAATGAGTGAATTAATAAAAGATATTACTACAATGAGTATAAGTTATGTCTTATTTTGGTTCGTAATTAGTATTTTAATTCTCTATCCTAAATTATCTAAAAGAAAAATTCAAAAACGGATCAATAAACTAAATCAAAGTAATAAATAAGTGTAGAATATGAAAAAATCGCGAATTATTGCAATTTCGGGGATTATTGGGGCTATTACTATCATTACTGTAATTTTAATTTTCAACTTCAGACCATACCTTCAAATTTCCCAAGTTCTCGATGATCCTACAAGATACCATAATCAGGAGATTCAAGTAATTGGTACGGTGGAAGGTTATTCCGGTGGAAATTTTAATTTAACTCAAGGAAACGATAAAATTTTAATAGACGTTTCAAGTATTACTGTTCCTGATGATGTAGTGAATGAAATTGAAGTTGTTGTAATGGGGTTGTTTAACTCTTTATTATACCTAAATGCAACGCAAATTCTAGTGCAATGTAGTTAATTTACATTATTCAGATAATAATTCTTCTGAGACTAATATTAATATTGAGAACATCAAGATTGCGTGAGCCGCTAAAAACAGTATTTCCATTAGTACTAAAGAGAGTAGTTCTCCTTCTAATAGCTTAATATTTAACGATATAATTGGAGATGTGATCGGGAGAATTATTGGGAAGAGTAATAATGGTAGAACAAAAGACTTATTTTTTGAGTACATTGATAAAGCTGAGACTAAGGTTCCACAGATAGATAAATCCAAAGTAGGTAATACTATGCCAAGGGTAATGTAATACAATATTTCTAAAATATTCAAAGGGTGTGTTGATGGGATTGAAATGAAAAAACTAAAAAGAATTAAAATCAATTCAATGAAACTCAATAATATAAAGCAAAAAATTATTTTGCTCGTTAGAATGACATTTTTAGACACTGGAGATGTTGTTAATCCATCCAGTGTGCCTCTTTCTTTTTCTTGAACAAAAAGCTTTATCATTATAAATATAAGTGTGAAAAATATTATCAACCAAATTTGAGTAACAAATATTTCTATTGGCATGCTACTGCCCAAATTAATAGTATTATATGCCGAAGAAAAGATAAATATGGATATGATTCCAAATAATAATACTGAAAAAATATCGCTAATTTGTTTAATTTCAGTTTGGATATCTTTTTGTAGAATGGTCGCGAATAATTTTAGGTTTGATTTATTTGAAGATTTTTTCTCTTTCATTCATCTTTCACCTTAGAAGTATGATTCAATCTTAATTTCATCCATTTCTGTTTTAGGGGCAAATTTACTAATTTTACCTCTTTTTAATATCAGTATCGCGTCGCTAATTTGTTGAATTACCTCAATTTTATGCGTTGCAAGAATTATTGTAAGCTTTTCGTCTTTTCTTAAATCTTTTAATATTTTAATCAATAAATTAATTGAATTGAAATCCAATCCGGAAAAAGGTTCATCTAAGAGTAATAATGAAGGATTATGAATTAACATTCTGATTATTTCGACCTTTTGTTTCATTCCGGTTGACAAATAACTAATTGGTTCATAAATCCAGTCAGAAAGATTGAAACTGTCAACATATTGTTCAATTTTTTCTTTGAATTCGTGTTTTTCGTACACAGAATACAGTTTACTATAAAATTTTAAGTTCTCGTAAATTGAAAGTTCTTCATATAAAAACGATTTACTTGATATCGTGCCTATAAGTTGCTTAATATTTCTATTATTTTCTTTATAATTTAATCCATTAATGAGGATTTTTCCAGAGGTTGGAGTACTTAAACCTGATAAGATTTTAATAAGCGTTGTTTTTCCGGCACCATTTGCTCCAACTATTCCTAAAATTGAATTTTCTTTTACATTAAAAGATACATTATTCAGAGCAAAGAAAAAACCATATTGTTTAGAAATGTTATCGCATTCTAATAGAATTTTATCCGATTTATTCATATTAAACGACAATAAAATTAAAATTAAATAAATAAAGTAATTAAAAAAATAAAAAGTATTTATTACTTCATAAATCGTTTTGGTCTTAGGATAATCACTATAACTAAAGTAAGGATTCCAATTATTCCAATTGTGCTAAATATAACAATTAAATCAAATTCTTCCGCAGTCAAACCCGTATTTCCATTGCCACCTTGTGTATTCACCATAATTATATAACTATTTGAGTTCCAATTACCAAGGGAATCTCTTGCATAGATTGTAAAAATTAGTGTGCCTGTTATACTCGGAGTTAAATCATTTATCTCCCAAGTATTTCCATTTACAAAAATCATCGTATGATTAGAATTTTCTAGTTCAATAATGACTTCGTTAATATCTGATAAATCTGTAACATCAACTTGAATGGAAACTGATTGTCCTAAGAAAATTGATTCTGAATTTTTATTCATATTGAATAATTTTAACTCCATTATCTATGCTCATACCGCTAACATCCAGACACTTACCGCTATGTTTTGCGATAATTCGAAAATAGCCATTATTAACA
>JAGXOB010000133.1 GCA_019894735.1 Promethearchaeota archaeon
AATATTTGAAAGTAATAATTACTAAAAAAAACCCCATTATTTAGTAGAAAAGAGTTACATTGCCTATATCTTTTTGGAATTTTAAAAATCTTTTATAAACATAACGTTATATTAACGATGATGCTGGGCAGATCCCCCAGTTAACTACATTATTAATTCTAAAAATTATAAGCTTAAGACTTATAAATAGTAAAGTCCAATTTTAGAAATAATTCAATAAAAATTTTATAAATTCAATTTGAATAATATTACTCAAAACAAAGGTGAAATTAAAATCGAATCTAAAAATAGATTTTCAAATAAGTTTTTGATCTTGGTACTAGCAGTAATTATCGTGGTGAACCTTTGTATAGCGTTTTTGTTGCATTTTATAAAACCAAGCGTTCATCATCAAGCCCACGAAGTAATCATGACTTATCATTCAATATCTACACCTTTTATTGGTATAGTGTCGCTGCTTTTTCTCGAAATCATAGAGATACGTTCTAGGGTTTATAAATTAATTAAGTACACCGCAACTATAGGCGGAATTTGTGGAGGTATCGGTGCTATATTTTGGGCTTATACAGATTTGTTTCTTCTACACCACCTTTTTCTCGTAGGATTAAGTCTCTTATTTCTGTGTGCTATCTTCTTGGTTTATGGTCTTATTCCTGGAAAAGAAGTGAAAGAAGCCGAATATTACAGGGATATTCCTAAAATTGCTGGATTTAATATTCTCCATTTAAGCTCTGTAATTATTATAGGAAGTATGATAGTCTTCGCAATTTTCGGTGCTCTAGCTGCTATTATAATGTTAGCTATTGACGAACCCTTCTTTTTAGTAGAGTTTGAATACGTGTTCAACCGGGGAATAGACAAAGAATTGTTCCAAGAATTAGCTAGCTTTCACATGCGATTGATGAACGCACTATTACTTACTGGAGTTTTAATACTTACTTTCAGATACACAAGAGTTAAAGGTAAATTCGCCAAGATTGGACTCTGGTTTATCTTAATTGGCGTCGTTGCCATGACGGCAGGATATTTTCTCGTGTTAGTTATGGGAAAAGCAGCAAATGCCATTTTAATGCCAGCGCGAGCATTGATATTGTTTACAGGTGTGATAGTTGCGTTTGACGGTTGGATTAAAGTATCCAAAGAAGAACTAGGTTCTGAATATGGTTCTGCCTCTTTTGGTTCTAAAATTATGGCACTATTAAAAAATCCTTTAAGATTGAGTATGTTCGTTACGTACTTCTTAGCAGGATTTATTGTGGTAATTCCAGGAATGTTAATTGTTACTGACCTTGAAACGTACCGGGATATTTTGAATTATCCTGTCGAGCGCAATTTTGCTACCGGACATCCACATGTGCTTATTACTCTCGGAGCTATCGTAGTCTTTAGCATAATAATACACAATTTGATACCTAAGAACAAAATGCGGAAGATTATTGGATGGATTTTATTAGCAAGTCAATTAATTATCTTTCCCACAGCAGCGTTTTATTTCCTAAGAGATCCATTAGATACTGTCGTTGAATCTGCTTTAACACACATAATCATCGGTGGCTTAGTTCTTCTCTTCGTTGACCTGTTACTCTTTTTAGGCTTAACTTTACATCAAGCAATTTTTAAACGAGAAAAATTCTCTGAAGACATCAATCCTTTTGTTATCGAATAACGATAAATACAATACTAATTAATTTTTTATTTTTTTTTTAGTTCTTAAAAATTAAACTCAATATAGAACAATAAACAAATGTAGTATACAAGGGAGTAAAGCGAGAAATATATATAAAAGGCATTAACAATTATAAATGAAAAAGTAAAAATATTAAATTACCTAACTATTTTTACAATTCATAAATTTAAAAAAAAAATCGATTAAAAATGTCAAAAAAAAAGATATTTTACGCTTTGTCCGTTTTTTTGCTTCTCGGTATAACGATGAGCGTTCTAAACGCGAGAGCGCATGCTCCTATCAATATAGATATAGAATACGATGTCGATACAGAAAGCCTTAGCGTTATATATACTCACGGAGTTTCGGATCCTGAAGAACATTATATAGAATCAATCGAAGTGTGGATTAATGTCACACAAATCTGGGAGGATCATGAACATCACACATGGTTCGATGATCGAGATAATTATGCAATTGCTATACGTCCTTCAGTAGCGCCTAATTATACATTCTACTACACTGAACAACCAACCGATATAACTCCCATTACAACCTCACACACACTAGCTCATTATAACATTTCATTGCCAGGACTCCAGAAAACCGGAACACCTTTAGATTTACCGATAGACGAAAATACTGGAGAACCAGTAGGATTTATAGAAGAAGGTCGGACTAATATTACTCTATCAGCTACTTGTTCCGACGGGGGAGTCCTAACAGAGCATTATTACGTTGGACTACCTTACTACAACCCACATCTAACCTTCGCTGAAGCAGCAATGCCTGCAACTGTCTCGACGATCATAGTATTTGCATTGCTTTTTCTCTTACCGAAATTAGGTCAAAAAAACGCACCAAAATTAACCGAGGAAAAAAACAAACGTTAAACAACAAATAAAAACATTTTTTTTACTGTTTTATTTTTAATTTAATTCTATTTATAATTGTAATTAGCTAGTTAGATTTTAAAAAAACAACAACAAAATAAATGCTTTCATTTAATTTCCCTCCGCTAAAATTTGTAGATGATCTAAAGATTTGGTTTTAAAACTAAAAATAATCAGCCCATTAACATGCAATAAATCTGATTTATTTTTTTCAAATATTCGTTAATTTAGTTAAAATCTCTTTATTTAATCTGTTTTCTTTAAAAAAAGAGTATCATCATTTAATCTTCAAAGAAAAAGAAAAAAAGAAAAAAAAATTAAACTTTATTAATAATATCTTTAGCTATTACTTTTATTTAGTTCTGATTAGTGCTGACGATGGTCGAATTTGACTATAAACCAAAGCAGTAGACAACATTGAAGTCCCAATGACTGATGTAATTACACCACCTAGAAATTGAAAATCAACAGTTGTCCAAACATTGATTCCACCAACAACATGTGCGCCTCTCATGAACTCTGTCCCGAGGAATGAAACTGCTGCTAACCAGAAGAAAAACAAGGACATAAGAATCAATTGTTTTACGTATCGTCCAGACACATCGCTTGCTTCGATAAACTTTTTAGTCGCTACTTTAAACCTTGGCACAAAATTCATCATAACAAGGACAACCATTACTAATAGATTTCCTATCGTACGTCCCCAATTAGGCGTACCAAAGTCAAAAGCTTCAGTGAAACCAGCTGTATCTGAGATAATTGCGGGGAGAAGTCCAGTAATAAATCCTAAGAAAGAAACAACCATAGCAATTATAAAGAAACGCTTCCAAGGCATTTTTGTAAAATAGAAGTAAATCAAAAAGCCATAAGCAAATGCTACAATCCAGGTTATTACATTCGATGGTTGATAAACCCAACTAAAAGTACCTACATGAGTCATCATATCAAACCATGAATGGTCTGCTGGAAACGGTGGAGAAGGCATACCCGTAGGGATATCCCACACTACACACATCGCTCCGTAAGCACTTAAGATTTGAGTAGCCGCAACAACCGCAAAAAGAGCTAAAATTATAATATTAAATATCAATTCAGATCGTTTTATGCGCGTTTTAAACACCACTTATTTTTTTACGTTTTTTTTTAAAATTTTTTTTTAATAAATAGAAAAATTTCTATTGATTATATAGTAGGATACAATCTAATTTATAAAGATTCATTTTTTTTTTAGAATTTTCTCTTATACTCTTTAGCTAATGAATAACCATTCAGTTTCTATCCTTAACAATAAAAATTTACAGCAAACTCTTATATGGAACAGAAAAAAATTCTAAATATAATTTTTTATATTGTCAGCCTTCTTAATGAAATTTAACAAAAATTCTGGTGTGTATTTTGATAAATCAGAAAGAATTCCAATATTGTAAAGCTAAAGCTTCTTTTCACATATCTCAGGAACTAATAAGTAGGAAAAAGTTCTCAATATGTTGATAAAGGATTTTGAGCGAAGTTGCAAGAAAAATCCGAAGTAAGGGATTAATGCGCGGGGAGGCACGATCGAAAAAGGGGAGTATTGTAGGATTTAAAGGAATTTTCATCTTTTTTGTATATATACCATAAAGCTATAATCTAGTGGCAGGACGATTTGAAAAGACTCGATATACCGAGCTATTATAGTTACTGTTGTCTATCAGAATCCAATTTTACTTCGAAAAAAGACCAAAATGGTGAAAATCTCTATGATTCTTACGATCTCCAGTTTTTCTTGAATGTTCTTGAAGGTTTTTTCGCGGGAGATATTTTGAAAAAAGGAATATTATTTTTTTATAAGACAGTTCTATATAGGAGTTTGCTGTAAATTTTTATTGTTAAGGATAGAAACTGAATGGTTATTCATTAGCTAAAGAGTATAAGAGAAAATTCTAAAAAAAAAATGAATCTTTATAAATTAGATTGTATCCTACTATATAATCAATAGAAATTTTTCTATTTATTAAAAAAATTAAATTATAAAAAAAAAAGTGATGATATAAAATGGTGTTATTTCAAACTGTATGGGACTTCAGTTATTATTTTGGTAGCGGAAATGCTGCAAAAATTGTAATGTGGGTTTCAGCGATTATCGGATTCATCTTCGCATTTTTTCTGTTAGCATCTTACCTCAATCATAGGAAACCTGAACACTTTTACTGGGGAATTTCTTTCGCTTTGTTGTGGATAAATACTCACATCGCCATAGCAGGTGGTAGTTACGCGTATTTTCTACAAGAAGTACCAGCAACTTTTTTCGCATTAATGGTAGGACTGTTTGCAGTGGGTCTATTTAAAAACGTGAAACCTGAAAGTAAATTGGGAAAATGGCTATTAATGTATGTTATTGCTATGTCCCTCGCAATAGGTTTCTTTAAACAGGAGACTGTAAATATAGTACTTGGCACTCCCGCAATCGTTGCACCTATTTTAGTGATGGCTTTACACATTCCAATGGCAATTTTAATAATTTGGCTTCCTCTCACGACGAGAGACGAAAATGGAAAATCAGCAATCATATTTTCAATAGCAGGCATACTAATGGCTATTGTTGGAATACTTTTAGCTATTGCAACCCTTGGTATTCTTGCGACTGACTTCTATCTTGAAATAGTTTTCAACGCGTTTCCTTTCGTTTACCTGTTAGCTGCCTTAGGTTTTGCTTGGGGAACATTTGTTCCTAAAAGATGGGGCTTTAGTATTGCAGGTATCGAGTTAGAAGACTAAGCTAAATTTATCGAAAAGCTTTTATGCAATAAATTTTTTTTTCTTTTTATTTTGTTATCAACTTCTAAGAATAACTTTCATTATGCAAGCATAACTTTTAATAAATTGATATTCAATAAAACTCATCTATTAAATACTAGATATATCATAGTTAAGTATTATACGAATGATAAGCAAAAGATATATTAATCAATAAGAATTTAATTAGTAAAAAAAAATTATTTTTTAATTTGTCCAAACAAAGGTGTTTAAAATAGAAATAGAAACAGAAACAGTCCCGATGCAAACTGGTCTAGAATCCTCAATGGAAACGCAAGAGATGAAGCCTGAAACAGAAACGAGTTTTAAGAAGATACATTACGTATTGTTCCTATTCGTATTTGTTCAAGTTATTTGGTATATGACTTTTTCCGAACCTTTGACTGTCCTCATCGGAGGAGAGCCGATCTGGCCTTTCTTCCTTAACGACGATGTAATATCAAGAACTGCTCGACTTGTCATGATCTATCACTCGCTAGCTATACCCTTTTTTGTAGCGAATGTATTCTGGATATTAGAACACTACGAGATCCGTCCGAAGTTGCTTCCAACTTTAAAAATTCTTTTAGTACCTAGTGCGTTTATTGTAGGTATAAACGGAATGCTTTTTGCCTATACACGTCTAAGACTTTTCCACGAGCTTTTCACTTTTGGTTTACTGCTGGTTTTTATAGGTGGAATAGTATTTATTGTTTCAGCTTGGCCAGTTAAAGGGAGATTTCCAAAACATAATCCGCTTGGATCTACGTTCCGTGGATTGAACTTAGAGTATTTCAACCTTGTTGTTTTAGCAATATGC
>JAGXOB010000134.1:0-2602 GCA_019894735.1 Promethearchaeota archaeon
GGAAATATAAGAACTGGTTTAGAAGATACTATATATTACAGAAAAGGAGAACTAGCTCAAAGTAACGCTCAGCTCGTAAAAAGAATGGTTAGAATAGCGAAAGAAATCGGGAGAGAAATTGCTACTGTTGAGGAAACGAAAGAAATATTAGGATTACGTTGAAAATCGTAGAAATCCTTCGTGACTTATTATTTGGACATTACTGTACTCTCATACTAACATTTATTAATTGAAGTCAGATCATATTATGTAGCACCAATGTGGGTGATTTGATGAACAGAAAAAAAAGTACATGGTTTGGAATTCTTTTAACCCAGAAACAATCTGTAATTATATTTATACTATCAATTATCGGAGTCTTCATTTCAGTATTTTTCTTATTTACGATGGTTTCCTCTCTAATGATGAACTTAATGTATTACGACCCTTATTATTATCCAGACAATTACATGCTTCAGATGGTATTTAGCATACTTCCTTATGCTATTATATTTGGTGTGACATGCTTGTTGAGTCTTTATTCCTTGGTTCAATGCAGAAAAATTGCTAAATATTATTCTCCCTTAATAAATTCTCCGGTAGAAACGACACCAGTTCCCCGTTATACTGAAGTAAAACAAAGCTCTTTTGCTCAATTTTGTCCTAATTGTGGTAAAACAATGAAAGACCATGAGAAATTTTGTACTAATTGTGGGCGAGAAGTACCTTTTTGAAATTAAAGAGAATTTAACAAAAAGTTGTTACTGTTAAGAAGGCTAAAGAAATAGAGGAATTTAAAAATATTTCGCTAGTAATCTTTAAACTCAGATAAAAAAAAAAGAAAATATAGAGTATTATTTGAATTCTGGATGTTTTTGTAATTCTTCTCTCATTTTCTCAAGTCTCTCTCCATGCAAACCGTAAGATTTAAAGAAAAGTATGGCTCCTACGAGTGCTATTGAGGGAAACAGAAAAATTAATGCTTTTAAGCCAATATCTCTTAAAAAGAGTAAGTCGGGGTCAGTGATGATAGGAACATAATCACTCCAGCCAGTTCCAGAAAAGATTATGGCTATGGTTGTAATGCCAAGGATCGTTGAAAACCGGTGGATGAACGCGTTAACTCCGTAATAACTCGCTGCTCTCTTTACACCAAATTTAAGGGCGTCTTCCTCAATAACATCGGCATGAATTAAATCAATAAAAAATAGTGCTGATGAAAGACCAAAACCAATGGAGAAAAATATAACCATCGATAAGATTCGACTTACTTCATTATTTGACAAGAAAATTAATGGGAACAAGGTTATTATCCAGATTACCAAACCTCTCATCAATCCCTTTCGGGTTCCAACTTTAGCTCTAATTTTACTTTGTATTGGGATAAATAATGCAGCAGAAAGTAATGCTATCATCAATGTAATGCCAATCATAAGAGATCCCTCAACATGTCCAAGAACATAAATCGCAAACAACGGAAACACAGTTAATAACACATTGAAGCAATACCAAATAAGCATGTTTCCCAAAGTAAATTTAATGAAAGTTCTATTTGAAAAAGTTGTCTTCAAGGATTTAATAAATGGTGGTCGTTTTTCAAATGTGGTTGTATCTTCGTCTTTCTCTTTAACAGAAAAGAATACAAACAAAATCGCCATTACTAACACAATCACAAATAGAATTAGACCAGCCGTAATATACGATGATCTAATACTAGCGACTTCTGCAGGATATCCTGGATCAAGTACATCAAGTGTTGGAGCTAAAGGAGATATTATAAACGTAGGAACAAGAGAAGCAAGAATAACAGCAATCATTGTAAAACTTTTTAAGAACACATTAATTGAGGCCCTATCTTTTTCAACTGGAAACATCTCAGGAAATACTGCATTAGTGTTAACTGAAAACATGGTATAAAAGAATTCAAACACAAAAATTATAAAAACGAAGTAAACAAACTCAAAACCTGCTGGAACCGTATATAATAGCACCATCATTAAAGATAGTGGAATAAAGGAAATAATTAAATAGAATTTCCGTTTACCTAACTTACCTTTTTGTTTGGTTCTTTCACTCAATGCACCTAAGAGGGGATCGTTAACCATATTCCACGCACCCCATAGAATAAATCCAATCCACATCTCAAACATGCTTAAACCTACAACAGCAAAATAAAAAGTAAAAACATATATCGTAAATGCTTGATATGTCATTTGATCGGGAAAGCTGCTCGCGGCAAATAAGGCTTTTTCTTTAAAAGATAATTTTCTTTCACTCATTTTTTTCCTAACTTCTTATAAAATTTTATTACATTTGATCACATTATATTTTATTTAAAATTATGCTTAAAGATTATAATGACAAGTCTCTGCAAGAATAAGACTTATAAGAAAATGAATTATAGAATCATTTAATTTAAATTAACTTTATAAAAATGATTAATATGTCGTCAGATATAAATTACGAAGGAATTTTTTTTATTTTTTAAACTGAAAAAAATTAATTATTAGTTTTAAGAAGAACAAATAAAAAATAATAGTGTTAAGCTCTCTTTTTTTCGGGGATAATATCAATGCGTCTATAAGGTCCTTTAACTAGAGATATCGCGTTTTCAGGACATAAG
>JAGXOB010000134.1:2700-6108 GCA_019894735.1 Promethearchaeota archaeon
GCATCCGACGCATTCTTCTCCAACTCTTTCTGCTTTCCCTTGATCGTTTAATTCAAGTACCTGGTTAAAACATTTTTCAACACATGTACCACACCCTGTACATGAATCTTGATCAATATCAACTAAGTAATTAGAGATATTAACATTAGGAAACATTACAGATACTTTACTAGTTGAACAGCAACAACTGCAGCAATTGCAAATCGCTACTTCATCTTTACTTAAATCGGAATTAAGATGATAAACTTTATGAACTAATCCTGCATCTTCAATGTCTTTTATAATTTCTAACGCCTCTTGTTTGGAGATAAGCCTAGTGAAACCGTGCTTAGTTGTGTGTCTTGCACTTTTTCCCAAAGTGAAACAACTTTCTCCAGGAGGGTTCTGTTCGCATTCATGTCCTAAGAAGTCTTCTTTTTGTCTACAATAACATTGACCAACGGCGATATCTTCAAATTTTTCAATTATTTCTCTTATATCTTGAGCTGTTACAATCTGTTCTTCAGGTACTTCAAGATCTTCATTAATAATTATATTAACTTCTTCTCCAGTTTCTTTATTTTCTCTAATTGGGATCGTTCGATCTTGTGCGGGCATGCCCTTCAACATATTGGGAAGATTACTGTAATCTCTTTGAGCCATATCACCCAATTCTTTCTCAGATTCATGAAATAACTGCGCTAGTTCTATAAATTCGTCAGATTTTTCTAATTTCTTCATGAAAGTATACTCAAATTGACGATATATGGGTGCCAATCGAAAGATAACTACTCCATTCCGATTAGGTTGGTCAAACATAACTCCTCGTTTCGCTAGTTGGTCAACTTTTTTTAAAATCTCTTCTTCAGAATATGAATTCTTACAAAATTTTCCAATGCTTTCCTTTAACTGTTCCATCGTTTGGGAGATATTTTTTTTGAATGCCATTAAAAAGTCTATATTATCTTCCGATATTGAGTATTTTAAAATTTCTATTACGCTATCCGTAAGAATGTATGGACCTGCTTTATTCAATATATTACCAATTTCTTTATATTTTACATCAAATTCATTCGACACTTTTTTTATCACAGAATATGATTTTAATTGTATTAAATGGCTTAATTAAAATTAATAAAAGAAGCTTTAGATTACATTTATTTTTTTTCTAATTATTTCTTTGGGCTCACATTCTGAGAAGCTCTCTCTCTAAATCTCGCATATGATTTAATAAAAAATTAGAGATATTTTTATAAGCGTTTATCTTATTTTTAGCATATATTTTAATAAGAAAAATTGGTATTAATTGATCATGAAAGTAATAGAAATAGAGGGTATTGGAAAAAAATATTCCCTGAAGCTGAGTAAAGCGGGATATGCTAACGTTGAAGATCTTTCGAAATTGACTGTAGACCAAATAAATGAATTGGCAAAAAAAATAAGGATCTCACCTAAACTTGTCGATAAATGGCAGGAACAAGCAGATCTAATGGCTTTGAAAGGTATCGGCGCAGAATTTGCTGAAGTGTTAAATAAAATAGGGATTGACTCTGTAAAAGAGTTATCAAGAAGGAATAGCGCAAAAATATTAGAGAAAGTTCAAGCTTTTGACAAAAGGAGACCTAACGTTATAAGAAAATTACCCACGAAGGTTCAAATTGACTCTTGGATTAAACTAGCAAAAGATATCTATGAAGTCAAAAAAATCAATAAAACTGCGAAGATGGACATTATTGATATTGAAGGAATAGGCGAAATATACGCAAAAAAGCTAAATAAAGTAGGTGTAGTAAAACTCGAAGACCTAATGACTCTCACTAAGGCAAAAATTAATGAGTTGTCTGTTAAAACGAAGATTTCGGCGAAAATGATAGACAAATGGCAAGAACACGCCAATCTTATGAAAATCGACGGAATTGGTCCTGAATATTCTGACGCGCTTAACCAAATTGGAATTGACTCTGTCAAGGAATTAGCTAAAAGAGTAGCACAAGAAACATTGGATAAAATTGTAGCATTTGATAAATCCAAACCCAATGTTATCAGAAAAATTCCAAAATTAGAAGAAGTTAAAACATGGATTGCACAAGCCAAAAAAATGTAGTGTATATCCAGTCTAAAGTCTATTTTTTCTTTTTTATTATTATTTATTATTATTTTCGGTTCATTATCAAGAAATCTTAACTTTGAAGAAATAAAAGCTATAATATCACGACCATTTATTTTATACAAAAAGAAATTTAAAATTGAAAAAATGTCAGATATAAATCTAGAAGTAGTATATTTCGAGAAGGGAGGCCCTCAGAATACGGATAAAGCTTTGGAAATTGCTAAAAAATACGCCGATAAATTTGGTATAAAGGAGATTGTTATTGCTAGTACGACAGGTATGACTGCCCAAAAGGCTAAAGAATTATTCGATCTTAAAAAATATAAGCTAATAATTGTTACCCATTCATATTACTTTGGTGGACCAGATAAAAGGCAAGAATTTTCTGAGGAATTAATAGAAGACTTGAGAAAAGAAGGCCTAATTGTATTTTCCGCAACCCACGCATTTGGTTCAGTAGAAAGAAGCCTTCGGATGTCTTTAAAGCAGTGGGCTCCGGTAGAGATAATGGCTAAATATCTTAGAGAAAATTTCAGTCAAGGTACAAAAGTTTGTATGGAGATTGCAACCATGGCTGCTGATGCAGGACTCATCTCAAATCTTGATGATGATATCATTTGCGTAGGGGGAACGGGAAGAGGAGCCGACACAGTGTGTTTAATTAAACCCACAACTACAAGTCTATTTCATAAGTTAAGAGTTAAGGCTATACTAGCAAAACCATTATAAGCAAAAAGAGATAAACAAGATTTTACTATAAAATTTTGAAAAAGTAATATAAACCACAATTACTTATTTTTCTTTGAATGATAATTAAACAATTAAACCCAGAAGCTTTTAAAATACTCTCACATGAATTTCAGACTTATATAGATAATAATGAAACTGGCGGCGTTCTTTGCGCAGTTTATTATCAAGATAAACTAGTATATTGCAATAGATTTGGTTGGAAAGATAAAGAAAATAAGATTCCGATTGCATTTAACGATATCTTCCGTATATATTCAATGACTAAACCAATTACTTGTTTGGCTGCATTAATTCTTTACGAGCAAGGGAAATTTGATTTAGGTGATCCAATTGAAAAATATCTTCCTGAGTTTAAAAATCTTAAAGTATTGAAATCTTATAATGATAAAACTGGTGAAACTGAATTAGAAGAAATTAAGAACTCGATAACTATCAAACAGCTTTTTACTCATACATCTGGACTTAGTTATGGAGATGATCCCGATGAAATTCCCGTAGACAAGCTTTATGGAGAGAAGTTTGGCTTTACTGGTGAAAACAGACTAAAAACAAAACTAGAGATGTTCCCC
>JAGXOB010000135.1 GCA_019894735.1 Promethearchaeota archaeon
GTTATAGATAGCTTTGCTTTTTTTCTTGCTCTTATTAATTCTTTTTTAAATGGATTTCTTGGAGCAATATATTCTCTATCAATATATTTTAATCCTGTTGAATCTTGGAATGTATAAAATAAACAATATTCGCATATATTAAACCAACTTCTTAAATTGCTTTTATCACTTGGATTTTTCCATGATAAACTTCTGAAATTTCCTTTATCCCATATTATCATGCTATTGAAAATAAATTTAGTATTTTTCTTCAACCAATGTTGCAATTCTGCCATCTGCAAGAAATCGTTATGAAAAAAATAAAAACTCCCATTATCTTTGAGAATTCTTTCGCATTCTTTAAAAACCTTTCCCATCCATCCAATGTAATTATCAATCTTATCCCATTTTGCCTTTCCTATATTATAAGGAGGATCTATACATATTAAATCTATGCTATTATCTGGAATATCTTTCATTACTTCCAAACAATCGCCTTGTATTATTTTGTTTTTCATTCTATTTCTCCTTTATATTAAAAACACAAAAGATCGGGGAGCGACCGACCTCTCGTGCTTATATAGAAAAAGGGTTTCCCCTCTTACTAACTTTATGGTGGTTAGGATTTGCACCTAACATGTTTGCTGTAGGAACCATTGAAGCCTTTATTTCTTCATTTTTTCGATCCGCTCATGGGGAACGTGGTTGCAAACTATATCCTTCGTCACCGTCTACCTATTCCGGCACACCATGATTATTTTTTGTACTAAACTCAATATGAAAAGTTAACTACTTTCCCTAGAGAAGTTTGTTAACTTTTCCCCTTTTCGTTTGATAAAAATTATTTTATATCTGTTCCTAAAACATTTCTTTCTGCTCTATCTTCTACTCTTTTGTTGAGCCATAATAAAGCTTCTTCTATATGCGTTAATGCAATAGCATTTTCTCTAGTAGCAAAATCTCCTTTTTGAAATGACTGTAGTCTGTGTCTGCATATTTCAAGTAAGTCTGCGTCCAATATACCTGCAATACTTTCTTCATGAGTCCTTGCACCATTTTGAAATTGAATTTCACCTACAAGATTATTAGTCTCTCCAACTTGGTTTATATGATATATATGATATGCGTTTCCATTACCTTTTTCATCCGCGACATGAACATTATTAAGTTTATTTCTTTTTTGAATTGTTTGTAATTCCATAATTACCTCCTTTTTGTTTGATAAGAATTTTTACGGTGGATATGCTTTTTCACTTAAATGAAATTTACATTTGATAAAAACTGATTGATAATCTGTAAGAGTAAGCTCTTTGGAACTCACTTCACCTTTACAATCTCTAGATATAACTATTATTTGTTCTGTCTCAATTTCCGTATCACTCAACCCACGCTCTTGATTGCCTACCAATTCGTTTAGATGTTCTGTGTTTTGTATATATTCTTCTTTATATTTGCATACATCTTTTTTAATGCAATTTTCGCAAGACATGAAATACCCCCTTTTTGTTTGATAAGAATTTTTAAGGGACTAAACCCCAGCTCTTTTCGATTCTATAGGAGAAATATAGTCCCCGCCCTACTAGACAAAATAAACATTTTGTGACATTCAGATTAGTATTATCCTTGTAAGCTAGTCGTATCAATGCTTTTATTGTTTCTATCTTTCTTTAATTCTTCTAATTTAAGCTTGATATCGTCATGCTTAAGCTGTTCTGGTTGATTAGCAACTACTTCAAAACTATCCTTCCATCCAAAGTTATTCTTGAGATTGAAGATTGAACCTATTGGATTCGTTGTGCCAGAGAGCAATCCTTCCTCTACATAATTCTCTACTTTCATCTTAGCCTTTTTAATCGTGTCGGCGTAGTCTTGTTTTTTACTATATTCCCACCATGTATCTCTGCATATATCGAGGAAAACACAAATACCTGTTATAGTATAAGGCTTTAGTTTTTCGTCCATCAGTTTACGTTCTTTGTTTAGATAGTCTACATACGTAAAGTATTCATCTATTTTCAATTTTAGTCTATCTGGTTTGTATTTAAGTGCAGTCATGTTAATCACCTTTCCTTTAATATCGTAAAGAAGTTATAATAAAAGTCATATAGTTCTTTATCATTCTCGAAACTGTATTGTTCTATCTTAGGGTTCTCGTTTAGATTGGATGATGTTTCTAACACATAGTAGTTATCATCAGTACACATTAGTATTATCTTTGAATGATTATTAATTACTATTTTCTCCCAACCATTTGTTTTGCATACTTCTTCAAACTTACTATAATAGTTATACTTATCTTTCTTTTTATTATCCTCTTTCATAATAGAGCTTAAGAAGAATGTAGCTTTATCTAATTTCCCTGCTTGTTTTAATCTTGCTAAATGTATGAATTGTTTTTCTCCTATCCTTAGAGTACTTGCAGTTAATTCTTTTATGTTCTCTTTCTGTGCTACTAGTGATATGAAGCTTATTGATGAAAATCCTCCATCAAAGCTAATTAATTTTACACATTCATCTTTTAACGGTAAACACTGATTTAATATTTTATCCAAACTTATTATGCTTTTGCTTATTTTAAAAAACTTCTTCTTTTTAGATTTTACTCTTCTCGTTAACCCTTCCATAATCTCCTACCTCTTTAATAAGTTGTTTTAATTCTTTTTTAAATTGTCCACATTCATAATATCTAATTATTATCATCTATCTCCCTAATGATATATTCATATATAAAATCAATCATCTGCTATTAGATTTAATTAAAAAAGGTATCTATAAGAAATTCGATTTCTTCAATTTTTATTTCTCCATTTTTCTCTTTATTCACTATATATTCCGTTCCACATATACAAGTTATTCGATGATTTTTTAATGTCAATAACTTAAATGAAGCTATATTTGCAATAGTTTTTCCACATTGTTTACATTTAAGTTCCATGTATCACCTACCTTTATAATGTTTCCTTATGCCAAGCTAAAATAATATTTTCTTCAACTTTTTGGCATGTAGGACATTGTTCTTGGTCATATCCTAGTTGCTTAAAAAGCGGTAGTTTAAAAAGCGGTGTAATATAATGTCGTTTTAAATTAAATTTGCTTGAACTTCTTGACATATCATCGTCCTTTATATTCCAAGCATATCTATAAAACGCATGCTCACATTCAGATCTTACTTTTACATTAAAATATTTAGAATCTTCTTGTGATTTCTTTACTATTCCATCTAGTTTCTTTAACTGTTCTCTTGCTATTGCTGCAGATAGTTCTGTCATTCTTAGATTCATTCCAATTAAATTATATTCTAAAATTTTACTTTTCATCGGCAATGTTTCTTCATCTTCTTTTATGTCGATATCATTAATTACTGCTTCTGCATGATTTATTGATAATCTTAGTTTTATAGCTAAATCGTCATCGTTTGTAACAACTATTCCACCTTCACCACATTGTATAGGTTTATGTACATTTAGACTAAATACTCCAATGTCTCCTAATGTTCCAGCAAATTTACCTTTATGTTTTGCTCCTGATGCTTGAGCTACATCTTCTATTACATATATCTTATGACCGTATTCTTTTCCTTTACGTTTAGCTATTTCATTTATTGCATCTCTGTCATAAGGTTGGCCGAATAAGTCGACAACCATAATAGCCTTTGTACGTTCTGTAATTCGTTCCTCTACGCTTTTAGGGTCTAAGCAATAGTAGTCTTCCTCTATATCAGCAAATACTGGCTTAGCCCCAAACAAAATCGGTATAGAAGCACTACATGTCATACTATATGGTGTTACTATAACTTCATCATCTGAATTTAATCCGATTGCATTACATGCTGCCCATAATCCACTGGTAGCACTATTGCAAGAGATACTATGTTTAACTCCAAAGTATTTAGCCCATTCTTTCTCTAAAGCTTTTATTTCTTCTCCACCGTAGAATGCATTACTCCAATTCCCTTGATATTTACTAAGAATACCTCTATCCATTACTCTTAAAACTGCATTTCTCTCTTCGCTCCCAATCATTATTATTTTCCTCCATTCAAGCATTGTGTGCATTTATATGGCAAATCATCTTTTGGATCAATTTTTAGTTTTTGCTTAAATAACATACATTCTGCTATTGCAAACTTAGAAAATAAATAACTTCCATTTTTTGTAGCGTTTTCGGCTTTAATTCTGTTTTCATCTGGTATGAATGTTGATGTCTTGAATCTGCAATGATTAAAATCAACAAGCATATGTCCTTCTTTATTTACTACTATTGTACATTTATTCCCGTCTGGAACTTCATATTGAGCTGTTATTTTAGCCATTGTCTCGCTCCTCGATACCAATCATTTTATTTTTCCTCCAATTTCGCACCAAATAATTGAAATATTTCTTTGACTCCTTCTATCCTCCATAATTCATTTAGGAAACTTATAAAACTTTCTTCTGTCGTCAGCTCTTCAAGTTCATTTTTATTGAATCTTTTGATTTTCATTCTAGGTTTCATCGGAAGTATTAATCTTCCTCCCATAAAATCTTCAATAATTAATTTTCTATTATTGTTATTGTTATTCAACTCTAAATCAATACCAATCATTTTATTCGCTCCTTTTAAATCTCGAAATATTCAATATCTTTATAATTATTTATGTATTCTTGACATAATTTTTTTCTTAGTTCATCAAATTCTTCTTGCTGTTTTTCGTCTTCAAATTTGAATGTCCATCTTGTTGATCCATCTCCATCAGCATAAACTTTAAAAGATGCACTATGCCCAACATTTCCCAATAGTTCAATCCATGCAAGCATATTAATTAGATGCTCTTCCTGTCCATTGCCACAAATTTCAATTTTCATCATTTCACTCCCATTAATTCATAACATATTTCCAATGCTTTTAAACCATCTTCTCCAGTACATTTCAATTCTTCTTTACCTTTTAAGAAATTATAAGCATTTTCAACTAAGTGCACCGTAGCATTATCGTAATAATCCCAAACTGGCATATCGCCAACTCTTATTTCACTAAAAACATGATTTTCATAATATATTTTTAAATCCCATACTCTATATGCTTCTGTTGGTATTTCAATCATTCGATAATTTTCTGCACCTATCATATTAAAGAAATCTATACTATGGCTTCCTGAATGAATCAGTCCTCTATTAAATGCACATGTGGCATATACAGGTTTTCCATATTGCTCAAGATAATCATAATGTGGTAAAAATCTTCTTGTGTAGTTCAGCATTAAAGGTATTCCTTTTTCTTTATATAAAGCAACTATTTCCCTAGCATGTTCTAAATCTTCGCATATTGGCTTTTCCACTATGACTAATTTTAAATCATATTCAGCTGATTTTTTTAATAATTCATAGTGTTTGTTATCTGTAGTTGCAATAATTACAATATCAGCATGTTTTAATGCTAATTCTAAATCACACGTAAATATGCCATCCCAAATTGTAGCAGCTTCTTTTGCTTTTTCTATATCTATGTCATAAAATATGAGTTCATTAGTATTTTTATGTCCTTTAAATGCTTTGGCAAATGAAATTATCTTTTGTTCATTATTACTCCCTGGGATATCACTCATACAACCTTGATTTCCACAGCCAATAATTAAAATGTTATATTTATTTTTTGCGTGGCCTTCCTCTTTTCTTTTTCTTAACATTTACTTCGCTCCTTTTTTGTTCTGGTGTTTCAATGTTAGTTTTTTGCTTATATGCTTCTTTAAGTTCTTGAAAATAATCTTTTCTTTTTATTTCTTTGACTTTTTTCAATACATGAGGATAGGTGTCTAATAATCCAATTACATTCTCACAATTTAATTCTAGGTTATATCCTTGTTTTTCAAAATCGAATATCCAACGAATTAATTTTAAATCTTCTGGTGTGTCTAATGTAACTTCTATGTCTGGTCTATTTTGTCCTATTGGAGCTTTCCAGTTAGCACGTTTATAATTTTCTTTTCCTTTTGGATTCAAATAAAACCAAGTTGCTACATGTTGACGATCTATTGCATTGTCAACTTCTGCAGCTGCTCTTTTTAAAGCTTTTGTTGAAAATACTCTAATGTCATAGCCAACAGGAAATGTTCTTTCTTCAATATTGCTTACAAAATCATAAT
>JAGXOB010000136.1 GCA_019894735.1 Promethearchaeota archaeon
TCTTACAAGAGCCCCATAAGGATCAAGATCCTCAAATTGCTTATGAAATTGGTTGATATTAATCTTCACTTTAATTGTTGAAGGTATAAAATATTTGACGTCATATCCTCTTGATTCAAATTCTTTAGTTAAAGTTTGAACTTCAGGATCGTCTGGTTTGGGAGTAATTATCATTGATGTCATATTATTCACTCATAAAAAATTACTTAATTCAATTGCCACTTAATAAATAAATTTAAGTTTTTTAAAAATATATTGAAGTCAATGGAATCGAACAAGAAAGAAAACGATACGGAAAAATTAACGCGGATACTTTCAATAGTTCAGAACCTATACTACAAAAAAATAGACCAAATGGAAGATTTAAAATTAGAAATCTCTGAAATACAGTCCGTATTAAGCAATATAAACTCGTTAATTTCGAACCAATCATTCTCTAGTGCAGACGAGTTGTATTCAAAATTACTTTCTCAAGGAAATAAATCTGCTGACGAGTATTTTAACGAGAAAATCTCTGAAGAAGCATTTAAAGGAACAAATATTAAAAGAAAAATCTTTTCAAATCAAAATCAAGAAGAAGAAAATTTATTATGTGTCCTTAACCTCTACGATTTTAAAAAAGTCGAGATAAAGTTTATTGATCCCGAAAAAAGGGGGATACAAGAAACTTCTGAAAAATTTATCAACATCTTTCTCAAAGAAGCACTCATAAAAATAAAAGAAAATAACCCAAATTTGAGCATTAGTTATCAATTTAGAAATGTTGATAAAATTGAATACATTAACATCTCAAATTTAAGCTCAATTGAAGATTACGATTTAATTACCGCAAAAATCCGAGAATTATTGGCTTTTGAAAACTAATCCCTTTAAGAAGAAAGACGGATTTGATAAAGATTGAATAATATCTATTATATAAAGATATTATATTGATTAATTAAAATACAAAGTATTAATTATTCAAATTTTCATATTTATTTTAACTATTATTTGGAGCGTATGAACCATGGCTAAGAAGAAAAAAATTTTAATGATGCCAGTAATTCACTCAAAGTTTAACGATAAAAATCTAGAAGATATCCTTCTTAATCAGTCGAGAACTCTCTTAACAAAACAAAAAGGAGTTCCTCCTTCTTTTATCTTCCTTTCTGGAAGCTTTTTTGATGTAAAAGGATTTGTTTACACAGGACTTCGAGCATGGAAGGGTGTGGTAAAGCCCTCTGATTCAGATGAAGGAAGACGCCCCCTGCTCGAAGCTACATTCGCTTCTCTTTCAGTTTATCTAAGTTCATTGCTTGCGCTGCAAAGTGATTTCTTCTTTGCTTACGATGAGATCAAAGACATATTATTAGAGAAGAAGCGGGAAGATCTGTGGGCTATTGTGTCAGAAAAATTACCCTTTATTTCGCTCCCTCCAAAAGAAATGTACGGAAACCAAGTTTCTCCGATATCTCCCTACTTTGTTATCGAACAAGATGACGAACTCATATTAGGGGAGATTTATCCATCAGCTTACTTAACGAAAGTTATTACTAATATTAAGACGAGATTTTTCGTGTTTTTCCAGTATCAGGGTTATTCCGCTTTTGGATTTTTCGATTCTTTACCGGAGCGCACCAAGTTCGGCTTTGAAGAAAAGGCAAGAGAATTTGAAGAGGAACCGACCTCAGAAAATCTACAAAAGTACGCGAGTAGTGCTAAAAATTTAAAAGAAATTCTCATCGCTCTCATCGAATCGCACAATAATGCTTATTTAGGACAATATTTAATCGAGGATTACGAACTCTTATTAAATAAACTACTAGAGTCGGAGGATCTTTAACATGGTGAACATTGGATTACTTGGAGATATTAGTGCAGGCAAAACCAGCATTCTCCGTCTTTTCGTGAAATATCTGAAAGTTGGTGACATAGAAAATGTTGAAGGCGGTAGAAAATGCACCGTTGTTAAAACTGATTTTTCAGGCGAAGCTACCGTTCCAGGAGGGACTAAAGAAGACTCCCTAAACCAAAAAGAAACTAAAACGATTCACCCAAACCGAGTTGTATTCAGAGAAGACAGTTCAGGAAAAGCTCACACCATATTCGCCCCTGGCGGGGATCGCGCACGTAGTGTTATAAGAATGGGCATAATAACCATTTCCCGCATCGCTACTCAGATTATAGCGGTTTTTTCGTGCGATAGAGATCTTAAAACTCAGTTTGAATTTTTCACTGACGTAAGGTTTTTTCCGGATAAAATAAGCGTGTGCATAAATAAAATTGATTTAATCGAGGGAGATCCTGTGGCTAAAGTTGAAGAGTTAAAAACTGAAATAGAAAATTTCTTTAATAAGAGAAAAATCGCTGTTAAAGAGTTTTTCGTAGTGTGCGCTGAAGCCGTAGAAGGCTTTGAGGACGTGAAAACCTATAACGATCATACTGCTGAAATGATACTTAAAATAACTATTAATTAAACTATTTCTTACTCTTCATAATTTAAATTTTAAATTTAACTTATTCTTTCAATTTTAAAGATAATTTTACTAACAGTTTGTGTAAATCTAATTTATAGCCAATTAATGGTGTGAGTTGGACTTGGTTTGTTGTTTTACCTATAACTAAATAACCCTCTTTTTCAAGTTCTTTTAAATCCTCTATAATCAATTTTTTGTTTCTTAATTTTTTGATTTCCTGAATAGAAGATGTGCCAGAATTTTTTAAACAAGAAGTTAATACGCATAATAAAGTTGCTGCTAGACTAGGTTTACCCTCAAAAGGATTAGCTGAAATTACTTCTGTGATTTCGTTATCATAATTTAAATACCAGTGCGAATTTAATGAGTTAAATTTTACTTGAAGCCCCAATGGTACAAGATAATCAGATAGTCCAGTAATCAAATATTGGAAATATATCGATTTATTCTTATTTTTAACATTTAAAATTTCGAGTATTTCTTTTTTAGTAGCACCAATTTGATAAGAGCTTCTCTTTCTACTAAGTAATTGCATTAAAATTGAAATTTCATTCATTTTTTTTAAAACCTTACAAATATAATGTATTTGTCTCTTTTTGATATTTGATTTTCCCTAATTGAAGTAAATGCAACAGATATACGAACTTCTCATAAATCTCTAATTGATCAATCTCATTTTCAAACACATCTTCAAAATTACAAGGGAGCATATCTTTGATTTTATTAAAAAATGCATTAACCTTTTCCGTGAACTTAAACTTCGGGATTTCTATTAAAAATTGGTAGTCACTTCTTTCTTTATTCACGTGTTCAATCGAATAATCCATTATTTTTTCTTTACAGAATCGATTTGCGGCGTATTCTAAGAAATTTAGAGATAGCGATTCTAATTCAAAATTATAATTCCAGCATCCATTAAAAATCTCAATAATTTCGCTCTCTTTCGGATTCTTTTTTAGGAAATTCAAAAATTTCTTTTCAATATCTAAAGAACTAAGTAAATTCCTTAATTCCTCAAATTTACGATTTAGTAGTTCACATGCTTGTGTATAGGTTTGGGAATAATTTTCAATGTTAAAAATGCTGAGTGAATCTTTTATATCGCTAAAAATTGGATTTAATTCGAATTCCAACAAGTTAATTTTACCCGAAAGAATGTCGTCTTTAATAACTTCAATCTTTTTATTGATGTCCTCTGAAAAATCTATTTTTTCCATCCTTATTTTTCTTTTAAAATTTTTGGTTTAAATATAGTAGATACTTCTTTTTTACCGATTCTTGCAACTCCAATTAACTTGTCAGCAAGTGAATATAACGCATTTGATGACTTTGGAAGAAACATTAATAATTGAATAGAGTTGTTTTCTAACGTAGACTTTATCATTTGATAGGAGGCTTCTGAATTCTTATCGTCTAAAAACATTCCTGCTTCGTCAAACATACATAATGGCGAAGGTTTAATTTCTTGTAGGGATAAGATTAAACTAATAGAAATCATTGAAATTTGGCCACCACTTAAGGCTGTGCAAGATTTTAACTGGTCTTTCGAGATAGCAGCTTTGATGTCTACGCCCAATTCTTCAAAATTACCTATTAGCTCAAGAGTGCAATAAGCTTTAATATCTGCAGATGTGAATTTTTTATTGATTTTTGTATTTAATTCCTTAAGAACTATTTGAAACTTATCGAAATACGTTGTTTCCAATTTCTGTTCTGTTCTAATAGCTGCTTTAATGTCTTTTTCTATTTCTTTCTGATTTTTTATAATTTCTTTTAAAGCAGTAATAATCTGTTCTTTTTCTATTAGAAGAGAATCGTCGACATCTAAATAATTTAAAAGTTCTTTATCAATTTTTAGTATATCTTTATTAATATCTTCTATCCGGCGAATAATGATTTTTTCCTCTCTAATATAGGCTCCAATTTCAGATAAAATTCGTTTTAGATCGTCCTTCTTCATTCCTAATTCGTGTTGTAACGAAGATTGTCTAAAAAGTTCTTGTTCTAAGCTTAGTTTTACTTGAATATGTGCTTTATCTATCTCGGTCTTTTCTTTCTGGGTTATTACTTTTCGGTTCTGCGATTCAGCAATATTTACGTTAATAGATTGGATATCGTCTTCCAAATTTTCTAATTTTCTATAAATTCCAAATGCTTTTTTATCTGACTTTTGGAAATCAGTTTTTTTCGCATCGTAGTTTAATTTGACTATAACTAAACTATTTTCATTAAAATTTATATTAGTATTGATTTCTTTTAATGATTCTATATTATCATTTAGTTTTTTATCCCATTTTTTTAGTTCAATGTTTAAATTATTTATTTCGCTTGGAATTTCCTTTATTCTATTGTTCCAATCGAAAAATTCGGGCTCTTTTTGAGATTCAAAATCAGTAATTTTGCTCGCGAGGATTTTGATCTTATCTTTAATTTCTCCATTTTCTTGTTCTAATGAATAAATCTGATTATATAATTCATTCTTTTTTGAAGTTAACCTTTCTTTTTGCTTGTAATTGAACAAAAGGTCAGTAAATGATTCTTTTTTTCTAAAAATCTCACCCTGCTGCTTATCACATTTTGCTTGATTCACTTTTAATTCTAATATTTTATCGGTGAACAACTTTATTTCTTGTTCTAGTAGTTCAGATTGTTCCTTTTGAGTCCCTGCGCTTAGTAAACCTTTAAGGCGCTTTATGTGAGGGCTCTCATAAGCATATTTATACGATATAATCTGTTTACCTTGTAGAGTCACACACTTGCCCTTGAAAGCGCTTGTTTTATAAAGTTCTTTAGCAGAGAGATTGTCCTTAACAACAAGGCAATTTTTAACCTTAGAATATATAACTTTTTGAATGTTTACGTCGTCATTAATAATTTTAATTAATTCTGCTAAATAACCTATTACTCCTGTCGCTGAAATTTTTGGAAAAGGAGTAATATTTACCTTCTTTGGAATATAGAAATTGCAATACGCATTATATTTCTTTTTTAGTCTCTCTAATAAATTTAAAGTGTCCCAATCGCTCGCAATAAAACTATTAAGTAACCGTTCTCCTAAGACAGATTCGATTGCGTAGCTTAACTCGTCGTCATATTTTAAATACTCGATTATTGGTCCTATAACGCGATCATCTAATTCTCTTTTCTTAATTTCTTCCTTTAAAACATTAATATTAGGTGACAGAACGATTTTTCGCTCTCTTAATGCCGTTTGCAGTACTTTAAACTTTTGCAACCTTTTCGAGTTATCATATTCTAATCGCTCGATTTCCGCTCCTAAATTTAATAAATTAACAGTAAATTTCTTTAGCTCTGCATCTAATTGCTTCAGTAAATTGTTTGAAGGATTCTCTAAGAACCATTTATTTTTTTCAAGTTTATGGTCAATATCCATCAAACTTTGAAATAGGTCGTTGATATCTTTGTTAGTGCTTTCAATTATTCTTTCATTCTCTTGGATATTTCTAATATACCCATCTTTTTCACTAATTAGAATGTTATATTTTTCTAAAAACTCTTCATTCTCTTTAATTGTTCTTACGAGATCGTTTTGCTCCTTAATCAAGTTATCAATACTGGTCTTTAAAGAGTGTTTATTCCTTTT
>JAGXOB010000137.1:0-3227 GCA_019894735.1 Promethearchaeota archaeon
AAGTTAAACAAGGGAAATTAGAAGAAGCTTGGACTTGGATTGGTAAAAGATTGGGACCTTTCCAGGCAGTTAAAGGATTTGAATACGAGGTAAAACTCTGGACAACATTAACTGAAGCCTTTGAAGGTAGTGATTATTCTCTTCCAGAGTAAATTTAAAGAAAATTTTTTTTTTTACTCTTATTGACTTGAAGATTGATTTAATTCTCTTTGGATATTTGATTTAATTCTCTTTGGATACTCTCCTGATGAAATTAGGAGATATTTCTACGAAATTCCTCAACACGAAATCGTAGACGAATGGATGCCTCAATTCTTTTGGGATGAATTATTTACTGAAAAGGATAGGAATCACTTTATTACTCAAGAAGAAGCAGAAAACCGCATCCTCCCTCGAATATTGTTACCGTACCACGTACTAGATTACGAAGAAAGCGAAATAATTGAGCTTGTTGAATCGCATGATTTAGTGAAAAAAGGAAATTCAAGCACGTTGAAAACCAGTTGTCACGTTATTATGGCTGCTTCCTTTTACGACATCAACAGATATGGGATAGTGCCTTATGCTTTACAATTCTCGGAGCTAGTCCGCCAAGATCCAGCTGTGAGGAAGAAGTGGGTAATCACCATGAAGCAAGTCTCCCCTTTGATGAAACAAGGAAAGTTTAACGAACAGGGATTTAATTTTGCTCTAGAGAAAATGGGAATAACTAAAAGCCAACTCAGTGAAATAATCCAAGATCAGTTAGATCGCGATCCTAATCGAGAAAAAATTATCCGAAATGTGGAGTTATTCACTTCTCAACGCCGGAGAAAGCGAAGTTAATTAAATACAATTTTTTTTTCTATTTGTTTTTTCCTAATTGCATCATTCTACAACAAATTTTTCCTTTAAATAATGAAATCTATTTTAGTCTTTAACAAAACAAAATAATTAGGATAAATGTATAAAAATTATGACATTAGCGTTAGTAAAAGTATCGTGCATTAACGATCGTTTAATTCCGTTGGGTTTGGCTTGCTTACAAGCGTATTTAAAACATCGCTCTCAACCGGTCAATGTTTTCAACTTCAGAGCTACTAATTACACCCTACCGAAAGTGATATTTGATCCGCTCATCCAATTAGATTTAACCAATTTTATCATGAATCACCAAGACTTTCCAATGATAGTTCCCATCGCGAACGATATTATTAAAAACCAAGAACCGGATTTTCGTAAGGGAATGTATGTAGATATTATAAAAGATTACTCTACGAGAATGTTCGAGCCACTTGAAGCAACGAGAAAACGATTTGAAGGTATGATAAACTTTAGTAAAGACACAGTCTTCGAGGGATTAAAAGATTACTCGACAATTGCATTTTCGTTGAACTATCTTAACATTTCAGAAACAGTAATTTCATCTTGTCTATTAAAACGGTTCAATCCAGAGTGTACAATCATTTGGGGGGGACCATCTATCACCCAATCTTTCGAAGCTTTTAAGCTGTTTTTAGAGAAGGGAATATGCGATGGGTTAGTGATTGGAGAAGGCGAATATCCTTTGCTAGAAATTGCAAAAGGGGTAAACCTAGAAGATATAAAAGGAATAATGACTTTCGATCAACAACAAAATTATCATTATTCTTCAGGAATTCAACTCGATTTAGATTTACTACCCACACCTGACTACACTGGTCTACCATTAGATACTTACTATCAAATTGCTTCAACCTACAGGTCTCGTGGGTGCACTAATCGTTGTCAATTCTGTGCGGAATGGAAGTTATTTGGTCCGCGTTTTAGAACTCGTTCAGTAGATAAGATAGTCGAAGACGTGGAGAGTATAGTGCAAAAGTTTAAACCACGGTTTATTTTGTTTGGAGAATCGTTAATTAACGACGATCTTAAATACTTCGAAGAGTTATGCGATAAGCTCATTGAGAAGAATTTAGATATGAAGTTTGGGACTCATTTCAGAGCGAATATAACACCTCGTCTTGCTAAGAAGGCGAAATTAGCGGGATTTGAAGACGCGTGGGTGGGTTTTGAAGCGTTTTCTGATGATGATCTGAAAGAAATGAATAAAGGAACAAGTGTTAACCAGAATATGGATACTATAGAAAGTTTAACGCAAGCTGGAGTTAATGTACTAGCAATGCTAGTAGTAGGGTTTAGTGACATCAAAACCGAAGAGAGCAACTGCGAGAGTATTATTAAAACTATAGAGCACTTCTCTAAAAAATCATATTTTGACAATAAAAGAATCGAGCGTCCTCTCCCAGTTCAATTTCGTCCCGCTCCGATGTATATCGTTCCAGGATCGTTTGATTACAAATCCAAAAAAGACAGTGCTATGTGGCCTTGGAAAAGCAAGTTTAGAACAGATCAAAACGAGAAAGAACTTGTTAGATTAGAGAGAGAGCTGATTAAAATCCCCTATACATTTGATAGGCCAATTCCTGATCAAAAAATCGTAGAGTTAATGGTGCAAATACAAGATGCTGATCGTCAAGCTGGTTTCACCATTGGAGGAGTAATGAAGTATGTTATAGACTACACGATGGAAATGAAAAGAAACAGCCGTCAAATGCGAAAAGCGCAGAGGATTGGAGTATCTGCTCAAAGGTACGAAACAAAAATCAAACAGCAAATTAATTAAATTTATTAATCGCTCTTTTTTTTTTTATAATATTATTTTAAGTGTATTTACATTATGGATGAAATTAGTGGGATACTTTCTGCTGAAATTGTAGCAAAAGGAACCAAATCTGAAGGACCAAAATATTATCTTCAACCGTTGGACGGTTATGCTACTAGATGGTCCAAAATTCTCGTAAGGAAACAAGTTAATTTATGGCAGAACGATCCAGTGCTACATAAATTTATTGATAAAAGAGTGCTAATTCTTGGCGAGATAATCGAGACTAAGAGCACTATTACCGTAGACTATGAATTCGTAAGAGAATTAGATTGAACAGTAATTTTCAAAAAATGATTAAACCTTAACCTCTTCAATCTTATAGTATTTATTAGGTAATTCGTCCTTATAAGTATTGAATTGTTTAGATTTTCGTTCTCGCAATATTTCATTGATTAATTCTACAGAACCCCTTTTTAAAAACATTCTGATAAACTTCAGTTCGTTTACACTTATGTCAAGTGACTGAAGGAATTCAGGATGCCGATAATTTCCCCAATTTAGATTCCTGATTTTTTTCATGATAAAGACATTTTTTTATGCG
>JAGXOB010000137.1:3327-6011 GCA_019894735.1 Promethearchaeota archaeon
GAACATGTGAACATATCTCAATCCCGGCAAACTCACAATTTTTGCTCTCACACTTGCAAAGATAAGTGGTGTGTACAGCTCCAAAAGAATAAATCGCGACTTCTTGTAACATGGTCTATTGGATATTTTGTAGGAAGGTATTTCTTCGTAAAAAAACTCATGAAAGTCCATAGTCCATCGTTATTAGGTTCAGAATCAAATAAATCTTACTTTAGATCCAATTTCCATGAAGTTGAAACTTTGGAGTTGGTGGAGTTAGACGGTAAAAGGGTTTTAAAAGTAAAAGTCTAAGTTACATTGGTAAATTTAACTATTTTCTTGGCTCGATATGCTCAAGAGATGATAAATGGCTCATTGAATAATCGTGATATCCATCATTCGCGGGTGATCTAATTCCTTCTGCGCGGATTAAATACCCAACTCGGGGTAGAAAACCATAAGAATTTATTTTTGAGGAGTTTACTAATACCGAATACATTTCCGTTCCTACACGAACGGTTAACGACATATAACCGTAAGTGTAACTACGTGTAATTCTCTTCTCACCGCCCCTTATTTCGACTATTCTGCCTTCAATAGTCTTTTTTCCTTTATATGACACCACGAATTACCTACTATTCAGTGATTTTATATTAAAGTAACACGTATTAAAACTTATGAATTTTTTAAAAAGAGGTGAACTTGTTCTTTAAAAAAAAGGTCCGAACTTTTCATAAACACGAATTAAGTTGTCCCGGTAGAATTGAATTTTCTCGTCAAGAGGATTTAATTCCGAAGCCGTTTTCATAACTTCTTCTGCTTTTTTAAGTTCTCCTTTATCCATATAAGTTATTGTGAGCAAACCCCAAGCTTCTATTAAAGTATTGTTTAGTTCTGTAGCTGTTTCAAAGCTATTAATTGCGATATCAACTTTACCCAAACGTCGGTTTACAATACCTAAATAAAGCCACGCTTGTTCATTCGAAGGATCTTTATTTAGCAAACTATTTACGATAACCAAAGCTTTTTTGTTATCCTTGTTTGCGAGAAGTTTATTAATCTTTTCAATAGCTTGCTTGTTCTTAATTTCGTCTAATTCCAAGTATGCGTCACTAAAATTTGTTTACTAATTATAATTTACTCGCGCTTATTTATATAGATATAACATACCCTTAAAAAAAAAAGTATACCATAGGAATATCACATCGCAAAAAATGCAAAAAATAGAATAAAGTACGCTTAAAACAGCGCAGGATGCTTTTTTTCGATATTGTTTAAAGTAGAGACTAAATCGTAGAGGAGTTTTTCATCTTGACATTGATTAATTGACTCAGATAACTTATTTAAGAGCGAATTAGCTAAGTTTTTCTCAAATTCCGTAGGTTCTACCGAATTGTGGTGGAAAATTTCGTCAAATTCTGCCTCAAACCACCGTAGTTGTTCCTGAAATTCTTCCTTTTGCAGATTTTCACTATTGTAGTTTAGAAACATACGTCTCCTCAATTTAAAATTTTTTTGATTATTTTAAACTACAATAATAGTTATATAACTTATTTAAAAATTTAAGTAACTCTGCGGGTTTTCTAATATGTCCTACGACAAATGGGAAAATGAGTTTCAACTTACATAACCGGAATATGTCGGATTATAAACATTGGATATTCTAAAGAGTAGAGCCCTAAGTTACAATTTTAAAAATCTTTTGGGAGTAAGTATGTTTTTGTCGGAACTTTAAATAAGAAAGAATAATCAAAAATACTATTATTTTAATTTTAAAAATATCTAGCCGCCCACGACATACAGGCTTATCATCGCAAAAACATTACTGAAAACGACTGCTATTATGAATAGAATAAATTGAACAATCAGAATAAATGGGATAGCTTCTCCCTTGTCTTTCTTATAATACTTCATAGTAAATATAGCACCAACGACAATATTAATACCAAACCTAACGAAATCAAGGACAACACTATCTCCATAGAGGAATGATAATGGAATACCTACTGCTAGATTAATTGTTAATAATATGGTGTTTAATTTTAAAGGAATTTTAAAAGTTCCGTCCCACCCTTTTGAGCTGGCATACATTTGCATAATATAACTTCCAGCTATAAATAGAATAAGCGATACACCAAGATAAGATATCAAAACAAGAGTAATTACCGTAACATAGTCCAACTGAAAAATCATTTTTTCTTCCTAATTTATTGTTTAAGAGATAATCTATTGAAATTTTGACATTATTTATAGTTTTTATTTATGAATAATGTCCGTATCATCAAACTTTTATATAAGTGGTTATATGTTGAGGTAAATATTTATATGATATATCGACAAAATTGTATTATATCTTAGGTGATAGTGATTTCTGAAATAGAACATAATTATAAGAAAGAAATAGAAGAAAGATTTAGAAGCGAAAACTCAGAGGAATTTAATATAGAAAAAAAGGAAATAAAAAATAAATTAAAGTTAGTAGCACTAATTTTAAGTGGAATTGGAGGAATACTATATCTTATTACTGTCTTTATTGTTCTAGATTCCAGTATGTGGGCCTACCCAAACGTTAGTATGCCATTTTTAATCGCTGGAGTAATTTCACTAATGGGAACAATAACAGGA
The DNA here is from genome assembly GCA_019894735.1 of Promethearchaeota archaeon. The sequence goes on from JAGXOB010000137.1 coordinate 5,932, forward strand.
GTAAAAAATATAAAAATAGGCAGTGTTGTTATCCTACTTTCACTACCGGTTACTTTTCTTATTGGACTTATGTTCAGTCC
>JAGXOB010000138.1 GCA_019894735.1 Promethearchaeota archaeon
ATGCAAACGTTACTGGTGCAAAAAGCAAGCAAACCATAAGGGGGTGGGTTGATCAAACATACACCACCTATGATGCGCTTCTTTCATTGTACTTCGCGATATTTGAGTATATAGCATGGAATATTTTCCAAGGAAATTTAACTGCAGCAGGTTATAATGAAACAACAATTAACGCTAATTATACAAATACTTACGACGCTTGGTATGGATTAAGTGCGGAATGGTGGTTCACAGATGGAGAATTTGAAGAGACCCCAAATAATATACTTAGCCCAATCATCATAATGAAAGATCCATCTGATTTCAATTCAATTTTAGATGACTGCAATGCTATAATTGAAGATATCTTAAACGATCCTACAATTGATATAAACCTTAAATTCCTCCTTTCAAATAAGACAGCAGATGAATTCTTATGGCAACTCTCTTTCAAAGGTTTAGCAATCGCAGAACCACACGGAAATTACTTAGAGTCTCTAGTTAACGAGCTTGAATGCGAAAACGCTTCAGTAAGTGGGTCAACGCTTATAATTGAGCGTTATGGCTTAACAAATTATACCGTTGAAATTTCGTACGGAGAGAAAGGGATGATGTCTTCCTTCACAGTAAAAGACATAAGTGGTACTATAATTTACCAAATAACGAGTTCTAATTCAGAGTGGTTGTTTTACCTGATTTTAATAATAGTAGCTGCCAGCGCTGTTGCAATAGTCACATTCTTAATTATCAGAAAGAAAAGACTTCATAGATAAGTTTTAAATTATATTTTTTTAATTTTTTTTATTCATTCTATTTTTAAATTTTATACCTAAATACATAAAATACAGAATTAATGCTACAAGAAAACAATATGCACAGAAAAGATAAGTTATTGTCCCTACTGATTCCGATGTAATTAAAAATGGATTGAAATTTAATGGAAAAAGTGGTTGAATATCAGAATAAAGTGGAGCATCTAGTAAAATATGCAAATAAATTCCTATAAAGGATGCAGTTAAAATATTTAGGAAAGATGATGATTGCTCAATTTTAAAATAATCTGTGATTGGGTTCAAAAAAGTTCTAATTTTAAACATAATATACGATAACGGCAAGATAATAACTGTTCCACCTAAAAATGAGTGAAAAAAACCGTGTAAGGGGTAATTCAAATCAAGAAGTAAAACAAGAAACGGTTCTATATCCAAAATTACGCTAGCAACCAACAAAGTAGGGAAATCGAGATAATAAATACATATAATTCCGATTACTAATGCCGGTCCTAGATGGAATGGTGTGAAAGGCATTAATAATAGTTAATTAATTCACATATATTAAATTTTAAACTAAAAATACAAATTCAAAAGAAAAAAAAATATTTTATAGTTATTCTTGATCATCCGGGATAGATCTTTTTGAAATAAATCCGTCAGGATAAATATTGGTTATATCTCGTGGTGTAGTGTCGTATCCTTTCTTTTCCATTAAAGTATACAATTTTTGGGAGTTGAAATCCATTGAAAACTCCATTACTTCACCCGCTAACAGAACATATGAAAAAGCGGTTAAGAAAGGAATCCCTACGAAGAAGACTAAGGTTATTAATAGTCCAAAAATCCACCCAGTAACATTTTCGGTATCCCCGAAGAATCCCGAGAAATCAACTTCTGCTAAGAACCCTATCAATGTTATTATAGCAGAGATCCCTGCTATTCCTTTCACCATTGATTGTGCCCATATACTGATTGGTTCGATATCCCCAGGTTGTCGATGCTTTTTAGATTGACGAAAATACACAACACCAGCATCGTCTAACAGGAAATTTCCTGAAATAAAGAAGGAAAAAGCGAGAAAGGTTAAAATCATAGGAAATATACAGCATAGCATGTAACCATTCATGAACTGAAAGAATTCTGTGGACCCAAAAGCCTTGAATTCCTTAGGATAGCCTAGAATTGGAGTTAATACGCCATATGCGTAGAAACCAATCGCGATGGAGAGTAGAAGGGGTAATAGAACCCTTTTTAGTTGTATTACCGTACCAATTTCTTTTCGATCTTTCATGTCAACTACGAGAATATCTGTGTTATAACTCTTAGATATCTTAAAAAATAGGGATCGTAGTTTTACGAACGTAAATGCAAACTGGGGCGCAAATCGATTGTATAATGCGGCAGTCAAAGGTAATACGCCATACCATGTAATAATGACTATTAAGAAACTGATAATAATAGAAGATATGTTCTGGCCGGGTATCAGTGTACTGTTAAAAATATTTAACTGTATTAAGAACATTAAGAAAGTTAATGACATCATCGCAATAGCAACTATATTCACAGCAACGGTAAGTTTGTGCTCCTTGACATTTTTTCTGCTATAACTGAGTTTTCTACTCTTCCACATCATTAGCAATAGCCCAATACATAACAAGGCTACAAGAATGATAAAAAGGGGGAGCCCCAAAGGAAAATGAGGAGATTGCCAAATTGCCATTGGTTTCGATGAAGCAAGAGCAACGATCCTATCGTGACTCGCTAAGACATAGTCACTTTTACCGTCGCTATTTAAATCATCGAGAGGTAAGACATACTGAGCTCCTTGGTCAGTATTTACAACACTTAAAACCTCGTTCTCTGGTATACTAATTATACTAAAACGACGAACTCCTGCAGTAGAATACCATGGTATGAATCTTTCAAAAATCAAAATCTCATCAATAGTATCTCCGTTCAAATCCTCTCCTAAAACAAATATATTTTGTAATTCATCGTTTCCTTCAGCTAAATCATTATAAACTCTAAATAAAGCCTCAGAAGTTTCAGTAATCGCATAAAATGAAACCAAGCTTTCTTTAAGGGTAGTACCCTCATAATCAATTCGACCCTTAGTCATTATTAACGCTTCCATATCACCCTCGCTAGAACCAAGCGTATCAATTTCGAAACTACGAAATCCTCCAGGAATATTTAATGTTCTGATTATACTTCCATCAATACCACTAACTAGAGTTACATTTCCTTCTGCTGATATTAAAAAAATTTCTGGAATATTGTCGGCATCTAAATCTTCAGAAAGCGTAAAATCACTAGTATATCCTAAAACTGTTTCATTAAAGATAGGTGCTAAGAAATTAGATTCACTTGTATTGAACAGCATTATCTTATTCTTATCAATAAAAAGCACATGCTCTTCAGAACCATAAGGAAACAGATACAATGCAGGGATCACATCTTGTTCACTAATCCAAGTAAAATCTGTGTAGAATGAATCGAATTTGGTGCCATTCACAAAATAACTAGAAATATTGCAATAGTATTCATTCGTTGTATTAAATTTTAACTCACATTCTAAGAATATAAGATCTGGTCTATCATCGTAAATATCATTTACATAAACTACATCTTGTACGAAAAAATTAGTAAAACTTCGATGATCTCCTGTCGCAATTGGTATATCGCTTCCGTTATTTCCATATATTAAGATATTAGAGTAATCATTTGGTATGATTTCGGGTTGGGGATTACTATTGTTATTGTATGTTACCCAATCTGGACCAACTGAGGCTATATCCGCGAAGTAATCTTTATATCCGTCACCGTTGACATCCATGACCTCGAAGACTCCTTTAATCGGATTATTATAAATCTGTTCCCATATCTTATTTCCACTTAACCCATCAAGAGCATAGATATTACCGTAATTAGGTCTATCAGTAGAAATTCCGACATCCTCGCTATCTTGTGATTGAACATCAATATAGACAATAATATCTGATATTCCATCATCATTTAAGTCGTCAGCGGTTAAGATCGCCATTTCCATTGAATTTTCGCCGCTAACTTCTTCCCATACCCATCCTGGTTGGAGTTCCATTTGGGTTATAAATACTAATCCTAAACTTCCAAATATAATAAAAGACACTGCTAAAAGAATGTAATTTACAGGGTGAGTCTTGGCTTTTTTACGTTTTTGTTCACTCATAATTTTTTAGAGTAAATTAAATTTAATTACTAATATTTTAAATTGCAGAATTATAAATCTTAAGGAAAAATTAGCCAGAATTGTTATACTTCAAAAGCAATTCATTATGCGACATAAAAATAAGCTGATTTTGATTAAGTGTTATTAATCAAGATTAAAAAAGAAAAAAAATTTAATTAATTGGAGTGCTTTAGAGTTATATTTTTACTTGAAAACTCTCGTTAAGTCGTAAAGTAATTAATTCTAAAGTGCTCCGCCTTATTGCAAACTAAATACTATTTAGTTGTTTGGTTCATCGGTAATATCTATAGGTTTTGCAGGTTTCTTGCCGATAATAACCCTTAAAAGACCGTTAGTCATTTTAGAAGATATCTTATTCTCATCTGCATCCGCAGGAAGTGGAACATCCATGTTTACGTCTATAAATCTAAAACCTTTAAACATAAATGGAAATCCTTGTTTTTTAGGTTCTTCGGTAATTTTTTCATACTCAGGCACTTTTGGCTTATTTGCTTTAATATTCAGATGTTTATTAATAAGAGACACTGTAACATCTTCTTTAGTACGACCGGGTAATGGCACTGTTATCAAATATTCACTTCCTAGATCTTCCAAATTGTGGTGAATATAATCACCCATGAAACCTCCCATAAACTGGTGAGCCATTCGTTTCATTTTTGCTATGTCCCTTGGATTAAATGGCATACATCCATGCATTTCCCTTGGATTAAATGGCATACATCCATGTTTTTGCCTTGGTCCATAATGTCTATCATCACACATTACATTTTACCTCTTTTCTTTAATTTTTTTAATTATGTTGGTGAAAACTAAGATTTTTCGAAATCATCATATTCATCATCGTCGCTGATTTCTATAGTTTTTGTATTCTCTTCTCGTTTACTTTTCAAATCACTTAATAATGCTTCAAGATGAGAGATTCTCATGTCAATATGATCCAACCTTTTAGATATTCTGCTTTTAGAAAAATTCAATTCGCCTAATATTCTTTTTACGCGTTCAATGTTCGTTATAGAATAATCTTCCTTATCTATGGTTTTATGTGAATGCTCTCGTTGATATGGAAAGCAAGACATCATACTATGTATGCTATCTTCGTTTGGAATCCAAGTCTGAACTATCGTTCTAAGATATTCTCCAAGAGTATTTATGCTTGGCTCTAAATTATTCTTAAGAACTTCCTTTAATCTTTTTTGTCCTGACTCTGTTATTCGATATAATTTGATATTTCGATTGTTTTTGATTAATACTTCCATTTCAATAAAGCCTCTCTTAGCTAATCTGTTTAGTAAAGGATAAATTGTACCAGGGGAAGCATGCCAAAGCTTGTTGAATTTTTCGTTGATACTTCTAGCGAGATCATATCCAGAGATACCGTCGTAATTTTCAATTATTGAAAGTACTAGGATATCTAAACCAGAAAATATCCCACCTTCGTGACCGCTAAATCGCTTGCCAAAAAACATTTTTTAATTTTCACCTATATATCGAAATCGATATATTCGATTTCATATATATTATATATAAGAAAAAACACCTTAATAAATATATCGAAAAACGAAGTCGTAATTTAACAGTTTTACAGAAAAGAAACTATAATATAATAACTAAAATAGGTAAAAGACTCATTAATTCTCTTCATTCTACTTTTAAAGCAAAATTATGATAACCAGAAATAAAAAAGATGCTAATGACTTTATTTTCTATATTTAATGATTTCTGTTATAGAATTATAAAAAATAATAAAAACAATTTTAAGAGAATTTTCTGAATTACATTCAAGGTCATGAATTTCTGCCAGGTCTCAAATACTACTAAATAAGAAAGAAGAATTAAAATCATAGTATTCGATGCAGTAATTTTTATATTTCATAATTAGTTATTTTTACTAAAATATAATTCCTCGTCATTCAATAAATCCGACATTAATGGTTTGTATATCAGATTCAATCCACGAATGGATTTATTATCTATAATAAATTTATCGTAAAACTCAAACGCTCGGATTACATT
>JAGXOB010000139.1 GCA_019894735.1 Promethearchaeota archaeon
TACTATAGTAATAAAAAAAATCTATTTTATTATATGATGTAAATATACTCTGATAGTTAATCATTTTATTTTATTTATAATAATTATTGTTAAAGTTTTTAGACAAATCCTCAAATTTTTTTTTAAAAGACTATTTTTCTTTTTCTTTACTATTTTTTTCGAGAGGAAATAAAGGGGTGTCTGTGTTGTTTGGCTTTTAATGATTTAATGTAAGATTTATTACACTATTGTCTACCATATTTTCTAACTTATTATTTATCCGTAACATACGATTTGATGATCTTATTACATAACGCTTGATTTCACAATATTGTGAAATTCATGTGATTCATGTAAACTTTTATTGATTTGAATTAGTAATTTAGGGTTATATCCTAAAAGAAACTGTATTTGGGTTTTCTTTATGTGAATAAGACACCCCTTGACTTCTATTGGAAAAATGAAACCGCGGCTTAGTTTAATTTGTTTTTTTATTTAAAGACTTTGTGAAGCTTGTGATTGTGAAAGCAATGAAATTTAAGCTTATTTTTCAATTATGACGAATTTAGATCAAATAATGTTTTTAGATATTCACCATAACAGTTATAGGTTGTGAAGTGTAAAGACTGTGAACATAAAAAAAGGTTTTCGCGAATATGCCCGCTCGTAAAATGCGTGTTGAGTTGTTTGATAATGAAGGTAATCGATATACAATAACCTTTGAAGGTCAAATTACTCGAGATAAAGCCGTTCGACTTTTGGATCTTGTAGAGTTATTGGGGGGTATGCCGGGTGAAACTACTAATAACCAATCATCTAATTTATTAACAAAAAATAATTTATCTAGATTTGATAAAGTTAACCTCATTATCCAAAAACGGTTTCCTTTAATATGGTTCTCTTCCAAAGAAATTCAATCAATTTATGAACAAGAACTAAAGGAACCTATTAGTCTGAGCACTGTTTCAACTTATTTATCCAGAATGACCAATAGAGGTATTCTCCTGAGATCTGGACAATCAAATAGTTTAAAATATAAAATCATGTCTATAACTTCTCAAAATGTAATTAAACCTAAAATTAAATATCCATAAAAAATATGGTTAACTTTAGAGTTGATTATTTTTTGTGCTGTTTAGAAATTTTTCCATTTCTTTTTTTACATTATATCTAAATGGAATTTTACCTGTTTCTCTTTCTAAATATCCTTTTTCGTAGAGTTTTTTCATTAATCTTGCTGTATGCTCTCTGCTCAAATTAATTCTGTTTTTCATTTCAGGCGCAGTCTTTCCGCCCTCTAATGATAGTATTTCTAATACTGTAATTTCAGTATTAGTTATTGCGCCTAAAGCTTTTTCTCTTCTAATGGGAATTACTGACTCTTTTATTGTCTCAGGTAGTTCAGTCAATTTAGTTATTTTTTCTTCTAATTTTTCGATTCGATTGTTTAGTTTTTGATTTGTTTCGCCAAAGTTTTGTATTCTATCTTCTATTATTGCTGTTTTTGAAGAAAAATTGGAAGTTTTTTCATTAATTTTTTTTATTTGCTCTTCAATAGGGAAAACTATTTTTTCGATACTTTCAACTTTTTTTACACTTGTATCTGATTTAGCTAAACTACCATCTAATTTATAGGCTATTACTTCTGTTTTGTTTGCTTGCCTTTTTAGTCCTCTATTAAAACTTAGTACAATATCTTCGATTATGTTTTTAGCTTTTTCATACTCTTTCTTTGCTTTACTAATTTGTCTATAATATTCTATTGATGCAACTGTGATTATTATTGACATTATGCCTATGAGAATTGATGTTAATTCAATCACACATTCTTCTCCTGTGATTTCTCTGTGATTTAGTATGTGATTTAATGTGTTGCATCACACATCACAGTTCATGGTAAAACATTTAAATTTTATGGTTATTTCACGTATCCTTCATCTATGATATCACAGATCACAGTATGTTTGTTTGTTTTTGTTGGTATCTTCCTATGCATTATCTTTGAGTATTTATCCTTAAATTTGGAATTAAGGCTTTTTTACCCTTTAAATGTTAGAACCTGAAATACTTTTACTCTATTGTTTTATGTGATGTGTGATGTCACAAAATGTGATTCGAAGGAGAAGAAAGGCGATTTAGGCTTCTTTCCAGCTCTTCTCTTATAATTTCGATTATTTTTAAATGATCTTTATTGATGTTTGACTTGGATATGTTGTTATATGCTTCAACATAATCATGAAGTTTGTTTGCTATTTCGAGATACGGATTGAGAGTTGACGTTTCAAAAATTCCTAAATAACCTAACAAAAGAACTGTATATATTGATTTTATTATGTTTTCTTTAGACTGTTTTAAAGTCCTATTAAATGATCCACGGCTAATTTTGGACTTTATTAGTCTTAAATTGGCTTTTTCATCGTATTTTAGTAATTTACCTGTCAAATTATCAGCTAAAACGTCTATAAGAAGTGTTTCTAGCTGGGTTTTAGTTAAATGACAGTTTTTGGACAGGATTTTTACAATTGGGTCATTTAGAGCTCCTTTTAAATAAGTTTGAACTCTATCTTTTGTGTTTAAACTGAGTTCCTCCTGATATTCCTTATTGGATACAACTTTGTATACAGAGTTGGTTATTAAATATGTTTGCTTAGCTTTTAATGATTATATGCGTAACTAATAACTAATTTAGTAAACAAAACCGAGAATTTTAAGTTATTTATTAAATTAAAGCCCAATATTAATCTTAAATCTGTTTTAATTTATTAAATTAGATTATTATTTAAAAATAACCTTTTTTCAGGTTAAAACTTTGGTTTTTTTAAATTAATTCATTCTATCCTTGCTATTTTTTTATAATTAGTTTTATCTATTTACATTCCATTAGCTTAGTCTATTAATCAATATTAAAATATGCCTTTTTTCTTTTAAAATCTTGATTTTTTATTTTTTATACTAAGAAAAATATACGTTCTCTTTTTTTAATAAGTCCCTGTGATACTTCTTATCACAATTAAATCACATGTGATTACCTCTATATGCATGACATCACAAGATTGTGATCTAAGTGTGATTTGTGATTTAATGAAAAAATAAACTATTCAATGCTAACCAATATGAATTAGAATGATTAGGAAAGATAACCGAGTTTATGAAAAAGTTCAGGTAAAACAAGAAGGTTAGATCCTTTATCCCTTGCTCTATGTACTAATAAATTAATTTTTTCTTAATTCTTTTTTTTATTTCCTAAAATACAACTCATTTGAGCTAGAGCTATTCTGGTTTTTCCATTTATTTAATCTCTTTTTTTTAATAATGGTATTAGATTCTAAAGTCAGATCTCATTGTTCTAAATCAAATTTTTGTGGTTAAAGGCATTCTTCTTTTATGTTCACTAAACAAGACTCTTTTTTTAATTTTTAAAACCAAAGATTTGTTAATATTCAAATCTCTTGCAATGTCTTCAATTGTCATTAAATGTTCTATTCCATAAAGAACAAGATCTAGTATTTCATATTTCATACCTAATTCTTTTTCAGCTGATTGATTTAACCATAAATTTGGAGAAGCAGGTTTTACTGCTATTCTTTTTGGTATACCTAAATGGATAGCTAGCCTTCGAACTTGTGTTTTATATAAATCCATTATAGGTGCAATATCCGCACCGCCATCTCCCCACTTGGTAAAATACCCGATCATAGTTTCAGATTTATCTGAACTACCACAAACCAGTTTGTTAAACTTATTTGCATAATAGTAAAGGTAAATCATCCTTATTCTAGCTTTTATATTTCCTTTCGAAACTTTATCTTTATAATCAAATATTGGGATATTCTTGCAGAAACTTTCTAAAGATTCTGAGATGTTATGCGTTTCCACTTTTATTTTAAATTTTTCTGCAACAATCTTTGCATCATTTATATCCTTAATATTATAGGTTTCTTTCTCTGGGAGAATTAATCCAGTAACATTTTCGTTTCCAATAGCAGAACATGATAATGCTGCTATTGTACTGCTATCTACTCCTCCAGAAAGACCTATAATAATCCCTTCAAATCCATTATTTTTGATGTATCCTTTAATGAACCGTTTTATTATGTTCTCAACTTCAGATAGATTAATTTCTAATACAGATGGATTTAGCTTCATAAATTATCTCTATCCCTAGACATCTAAGTAAGCAGGTAAGTATTTAAGAGGAAGTACAAGTATTAAGAAAATACCAATCTAAAATAAGAAGGATAACTTTAATGGGAAGAAAAAGAAAACGGGTAGTTCACAATCCTAAAAAAAGATTACCTAAATTCTTTTCTTGTCCAAAATGCGGTAAAGAAACTGTTGTAGTGAAAATCTCTAGAGAATCTGCACGTGCTATTGCAGGTTGTAGTAGCTGTGGTCTTAATGAAGAATTTTCAGTTAAACCAGCTCAAACAGAAGTTGATGTTTATTGTATGTTAACTGACAAAGTTTTTTCTTCTCCTAAGAAAAAGGAAGTCTCAAATGCACAAAAGAAAAATTAAGAGAAGGGTTTAGGGTGGTTGGGTCTATTGAAAAATATTTGCTTAAAAAAATTGAACTTGAGACGTCAATTCACATAACTTTAGTAGACCCAGAGAAGATAACTTGTGAACAAGCATCAAAAGTCGCTGAGAATTCCTGCCGCAGTGGAACGACTGCTATTATGATAGGAGGATCAACTTTTGTTGCGCAAAATCATCTTGATTCCGTAGTTAACGCTATTAAACAGACAGTTGAAATTCCAATTATTCTTTTTCCAAATAATATAACCGGCATAAGCCCGAAAGCTGATGCAATTTGGTTTATGTCTCTTTTAAATTCAGTTGATCCTTATTTTTTAATGGGTGTCCAAATACTTGGAGCTCCATTAGTAAGAAAACTCCAATTAGAACCAATTTCTATGGGATATATTATTGTTGGTGAGGGAGGTACTGCTGGTATTGTTGGTAAAGCACTTCCAATTCCCTACAATAAACCTGAACTGGCAATAGCACATGCTCTAGCTGGCCAATATCTTGGTATGCATTTTATTTATCTCGAGGGTGGATCCGGAACAAAAAGTCCTGTTCCTCCAGAAGTTATTCGTGCTGTCAAAAGTGTCATAGACGTTCCTCTGATAGTGGGAGGCGGTATTAGGGATAAAACACAAGCAATTGCTGCAGTTTCTGCAGGAGCTGATATTATTGTAACAGGAAATATCATTGAAAGTATTAATGCTGATCAAAAAATGTCAGAAATTATTAATGGGATAAAAAATAAATGATTTTCTTACCTTTTTTTAATGATTGAATTAAATTCGCTTAACTAGAATCAAATTTGGAGTGTTTTTTCTATTTTTTTTACAACAAATCAAAATAAACAGCTTGATAACGATCTTTGAAGAGGCTTTATGTTTGCCTATTACAATGAGCGAATCCTATCAGCAATATGTCAAAACTCTAGATAAAGAGCTTGCAAAACTTTATGCTATTAGTAATAACGCTCGATCACTAGGCTTTGATCCTTCTCTAGAATCAGAATGCGTTATCGCTAAAGATATTGCTGATCTAGTTGAGGGTCTCATTGGCCCCAAAGGGGTTGCTAACAGTATTAGAAAATTGAATCCCACTTTTCAACGTGAAGAAATAGCTTTTAAAATATCTGAAGAAATCATCTCAGGTAAATTTGGGAAACTAGAACCAGAACCTGCTGCAGAACAAGCTATTCGCACAGCACTAGCTATTTTTACTGAAGGTCTCACAGCTGCTCCAATACAAGGAATAGCACAGGTAAAAATAAAAACTAATTTGGATCAAAGTAAATATCTTGCGATCTATTTTGCTGGACCAATTAGATCGGCAGGAGGAACCGATCAAGCATTAACTCTTGTTGTTGGAGATTTTGTTAGACGGTTATTAGGTCTAGATAAATATAAACCAACACCAGATGAAATTGGCCGTTTTCTAGAGGAGTTAAGACTTTACGAACGAGCTGTGGGGAGATTCCAATATCAT
>JAGXOB010000013.1 GCA_019894735.1 Promethearchaeota archaeon
TGTACAGGAGTAAGCTTACTCGTGGACGGCGGTATGACTATGTAAAAAATATATTAAAAAAAAAAAATTATTAAAAAAGGATAAAATTAGACAATTATCTGGTAGTCCAGCCACCATCTAATCTCAAATCTGCTCCAGTCATATAACTTGATTCATCAGTAGCTAAGAAAAGGATTCCAGTTGCAATTTCTTCTGAAGTTGCCCATCTTCCCATGACTCCTTCTTCTTCAAACTCCCTCTTAACTTCTTCATACGATAATCCTCTATCTTTAGCTTGTTTTGCTACATCGCTTTGAAGCATTGGTGTATCAGTTGCTCCTGGACTAACACTATTCACTCGAACATGATAAGGTGCCAAATCTAAAGCCAACGCTCTTGTGTAACCTAATACTGCAGCCTTTGTAGAACAATAATTTGCATGTGCTGTTTGACCAATATGGGCAGCGACTGACGCTAATGTGATGATCGAACCAAATCTTTGCTTTTTGAAATAAGGAACCGCGTATTTACAAGTATAATGAGTACCTTTAATATTTACATCAATAAGTAAATCATAATCTGAGTCGGGAAAAGTTTCGACATCACCCACTCTAACAACTCCCGCGTTTACAATCAAAACATCAATTCTTCCATAATTTTCAATAGTTTGATCAATCATCGCTTTTACTTCATTTTGTTTCCTTACATCAACAACGGAAATTTTCGTTTTCTCTCTTGCATCGTCACTAATAAGCTTCAAAGTTTCATTTAATCCCTCTTCATCAATATCAGAAAGAACTTGTGTTGCTCCCTCTTTTGCAAAAAGTATTGCTGTAGCTCTTCCAATTCCTGAAGCTGCTCCAGTCAATACAACAATCTTATCTTTTACTCTCATAATATAAACCCTTCATTTTACTACAATTTCTTTATCAAGTCCAGATAATCTTTCCGTACCAGACTTCGTTACTCGATAGCAATCTTCCACACCAACTAAACCCTGTCCTCTCACATTTAACCATACTTCAAGATCTAACACCATATTTTCTTCAAACGGAACATCCATTGCTCCAGTAGGTCCAAAAAGATGGGTTTCTTCACACTCTAAGCCGATACTGTGTCCTGTAATAAGATAAAAACCTCTCTTTGTAAGTGATTTTAGATAGGCTTTTGCCTCTTCTCGAAAAACTTTAGCATTTAAACCAGGTTTTATGTTCTCAGCACAGAATTCTTGAACTTTGATCATGTAATCCATGGCTTCTTGAGCTTTAGGTGGAACTTCTCCTATAACAACACCTCTACTCACATCCGAAATATAACCTTCCCAAACAGCACCAAAATCAAATCTTACGATATCGTTAGGAGTAACAGGTGTCCCTAGTCCTGGAGCTTCCGGATCTGAAGGACCAATATTCATGGTGAGGTGGTCCCATCCCCACGCTCCCTCATCGACGATTGTTCGCCTGGCAATTCGTAATAAATCAGTATCCTTCATATTTAATTCAACTGCGTCAATACAAGCTTTAATTGCTTTTTCAGCCACTTCTGTCGATTTTCGAATTCTTCTTACTTCTTCTTCTGTTTTAACTAGTCGCATTTCAATAAAAACATCATCAGCATCAATAAATTTAGCGTTTGGAAATTTCTTCTGTAAAGCTTCAGATTGATAGCGTGGCATATATGATTCAAGACCTATCGTCCTATCACCTAACTCCCATTCATCAACCTTCTTCAAAAGAGTATTAACTGCGGCTTGTAAAGAACCGACTCTAAAAACTTCACTCGGAGGTACCCAAGAAAACTCTTCAACGCTATCATATAATGCCCATACGATAGCACTTTCCTCTCCGTCCCTTCTTACCATAGACAAGTTAGGATATTGATTTGATAACACATATAAGATAGGATTAGGCGCTACGTGAGTAACTGGCAAACCCGAGGTATAAAATACATTCACTGGAGATGACGCAATTAGAAGATCAATATCATATTTGTTTAAAATTTTTTGAGCTCTTTCCTTATTATAACCAATTGGTTTAGCCATGATTAATCGATTCAACTTGATATTAAATGATAGAAATATAGGTTCCATTAAAAATTTTTAATAAAAATTAGTGAATAAATTATATGATTTCTGATAATAGCGTAAATTTATCAATACTAATATGGCAAATCTATAAAAAGTTTTAAGTAATTTTCTATCTATGGAATCTGTCAAATTTGGAATTATAGGCTCTGGGACTGTTTGGAGGTTTCACAAGATAGGGTGGAATAATAATCCAAAAATTAAGTTTACTGCTGTTTATGATGTTAACGAGGGAGTGGCAAGACGCACAGCGAAACTTAATAAGATGAGCTTTTATGAAACTCCTGAAAGTTTTTTAAAAAGTGATATTGATGCTGTGTTAATATTGGTTCCCCATTACCTACATGAAGAATATGTTATAGCTGCTTCTGAAGCAGGAAAACATGTGCTTTGTGAAAAACCAATGGCTACAACTCTGGAAGGATGCGACCTTATGATTAATGCCACTAAGAAAGCTGGCGTTAAATTTATGATTGCTGAAAACCATAGATTTTTACCTGCTAACGATTATATCATGACTGCTGTACAGTCTGGTCTTATTGGAAATCCTTTTTTAGTAAGATCCTATGAAGGAGTAAATGAAATTTCTGGATTAATGAAGGAAGATTTCTGGAAAGGACATCCTATACTAGCTGGTGGAGGGGCTTTAATGGATATGGGAGCACATAAATTTGCCACAATCAATTGGATATTAAAAGATAAAGCAGAATCTGCTTATGGATGGTTAACAAAACAATGCACAACCTTGAGTGAGAAAGCTGAAGATAATGCAATGGTCTTTTTAAAATATACTAAAGGAACTATTGTAGAAACCCTTGTAAGTTTTTCAGTAGTCTCACCACCAACAAATAGTTTAGAGGTCTATGGAACAAATGGGACAATTATTGAAAATCATGAATGGGATAAACCTGTTAAAATTTTCTCTAATAATGAAAAGATGGGAATGAATAGAAATAAGTGGTATGAACCTGAGATTGAACACGGACCTTTTCCTAAATATTATGAGATATCGATGAGGAATGAAGATTTGCATTTTGCAGATTGCATAATTAAAGATAAGGATCCCGAATTTTCCCCTATACAAGCTCGAGAAGCAATTGCTACCGTTCTTTTAGCATATCTCTCCACGGAAAAAGGAAGAATCACAACCATGGAAGAATTATTAAATGCTTATAAAATCAAGGGAACTAAATATATTTTAGAAGAATTACCAAATTCTATCCAGAATAATTTATGTACTGAGTAAAACACCCTCTTTTTATTTTACTAAACTTGAAGAGGCTGTTTTTTTAAATACCTTTTTCGGTTTATTTTCTTTAATTTTAAAATTCTCCGAGATGAATATTCATTTCAAAAGGCTTTAGTAATCATTCAGAAGTAGATAATTTACCTGAAAAAGAGCTTGTTGAAACTACTCCTCTAATCTATAATGGAGAATTTCGAATTGAAAATCCTACTATTCCTCCGCTTTTAAATGATGATTTAATTATTCAAAAATGTGACGCCGCAAAAAATGAATATTTGGCGATGATTAACGATGTTCACGCACTTTTAGAAAATTGTAATGATCTATCAAATACTCAAAAATTGGAGTATTGTAATAGTGAAAGGCATTTTATGAAGCAATATTTGAGACAAGCTCTAATTAAAGTAAATAAATGTTTTCCAGATTAATTTAAATTATAAAAATCAAAGTTATTAAACTTCAAACCTTAAAGAAAACAGAAATAATTACAAAATGATAAACTATAATGCAATTTTCAAAATCTGTTATTGAAATAATAAAGGAGCGAACTTCTTGGAGGACATTTTTGAACAAAGCAATAGATAGCAATGTACGTCAAGATCTGGAGCACATTTTAGAATTAAATAATTTTGAGAGCCCATTTAAAAGTCAAGGTGGTAATCCTCGATTCCAATTAATAAGTATTCCCGATTTTAATCCTGAAGAAAATATAAAAATAGGGACGTACGGTTTTATTAAAGGCGCTCAAGAATTTATCGCTGGAGCTACTGACAAAGCAGAATACGATCTCGAAAATTATGGCTACATTTTTGAAGCTATAATATTGGCAGTTACTGACTTAAATCTGGGAACTTGTTGGTTAGGAGGGACTTTTAGTCGTTCTCAATTTTCCAAATTCGTCCAACTTAAAAATGGTGAAAAAATTCCCGCCATAAGCCCCGTAGGATATCCCACTACTAGAAGATTGAAAGAAAAAGTTATTCGATCGATAGCTAAAGCTAAATTAAGAAAACCTTGGGAACAAATTTTTTTTTATGGCGATTTTAATTCTCAAATTGAACAAGATGAATTGGGTAAATATAAAACAATACTCGAAATGGTCAGAATAGGACCATCTGCGGGAAATAAACAGCCTTGGATAATATTAAAGGAAAAGGAGCAGAATATATTTCATTTCTTTGTAAAATACTCAGATGATAAAAAAGTATCAGCTTACAACCAATTTGTTCGCTTGGATATTGGGATCGCAGTTTGTCATTTTGATTTAACTGCTAAAGAACTCGGAATGAAAGGAAAATGGGAGTTTAACGAGCCAACGATTGATCGACCTAAGGAATTAAAGTATATTGTATCTTGGATTGAGTCTTAAAATTTCTTTTTTAATTTATTACTTGTTTGTCTAACTTTCTAAACTTCTCTTATTTTAATAATATTAATTGTTTTAAAAGTTTTAAAAACGAGATTTAATGATTCTCTTTTATTTGAGACTGATAAACTATAAGATAGTTCTAATAATGACGAATATACTTGTAACTGGTGGTACTGGATTTATCGGAATAGCTTTGGTTAAAAAATTGCACGAATTAGGGCATGATTTAAAACTACTCGTAAGAGAAAGTAGTAATATTAATCACTTTAAAGATCTTAATAATATTGAATATGTCATTGGCGATCTCCTTGATTTCAGTAGTTTGGAAAAAGCTGTGAATAAAGTTAGTGCTATTTACCATCTTGCAGCTTACACTGGGATATGGGCTAAAGACAATTCAATTTACTATGATGTTAATGTAAAAGGTACAGAAAATATTGCTAATATCGCTCTTCAAAACAATTTGCAGCTATTTTATGTTAGTTCCTTTACAGCACTAGGTCCTACTCCTCCAGAACCCGTTGATGAAACTCATGAAAATGAGACCTTTTGTATGGAATATGAGAAATCTAAATGTCAAGCGAAGAAACTTGTTAAAGATCTAATACCAAAAGGGTTGAAAGTTATGATTTTCTATCCTGGAATTGTATACGGTCCAGAAGACTTCAATGTATTTGGTAGAATGTTCTTTGATGTTATGAGGGGAAAACTTTTTCCATTGGGTGCTTGCCCTGGAAAGGGAGATTCTATGACCTGTTTAACATATGTTTACGATATATCAAACGCTTTAACAGAAGTATTAAACAGAGAAGATCTTTTAGGAGAAGATTTTATTCTTGGAGGGGAAAATGTTAGATTTAAAGAATATCTTGATTTAATTGCCAAAATTAGTAGAAATAAAAAAGCAAGAAAGTTTCCTTTTCCAATTGCGATGGCATACGCATGGTTTTTGGAAGTTAAAGCAAGGTTCAATATGAAAACCCCTTTTCTAACGCGTTCTACTCTAAAAGCAATTAAATTTCATAGAGCTTATTCTTCAAAAAAAGCCATTGATAAATTTGGTTATAAGATCACTCCATTGAGAGAAGGGATAGAAGAAACAATTAAGTGGTATAAGGAATATATTGAAAAAGGAAAAGTAAAGTAAAACTTATGAAAATCATGATAAAAGATGAATTAACAAGCCAAATTATTGATAAAGAAGCATATAAAACAGAATTAGCGAAAAATTACACAACATTTCTGGCGCAATATCCTGAAATTTTTTCTGATTTAATTTTTGGATCAAATTTCGATTTCGCTCTTTATGATTCGATTGAAACATATGATAAAGAATCTCCAATGGATATCTTTAATGTGCTTAGAAATGAAAATGGGATTGAAATAAAACCTGGAAGAGCTATAAATTCAGATTTAGAACTCGCACTCTCGGTGATTGCGGTTAAAAAATTAATACAATCAAAAACGAAAATAGAATATGCACAACTTTTAGGAACTTTTTATGATGATCCAGATGAGGAAATAGGATGGATTGATTTTGTATTGCATAAAAGAACACAAACTATCATTGATATGGGTTATGGAAAATTCGCTCAAACTGCTGGTATCCTCAAGTAAGATGACGATATTTATAGTCTCTAAAACTTTTTTTGAATATAATTTAGAAACATCATTAAAATTAGAAAGGTTATAAAAAATATGGCAAAAGTTCACGAATTAGAAATAAAAAATAAGTACACTGGTGAGATTATAGGAACTGTTCCTGCTGATACACCAAAGACGGTTAATGAAAAAATAATAAAAGTTCATAAAAATCAACATTTATTAAGAGAAATGAATTTCTTTGAACGAGCTCAACTTCTTGCTAAATTTGCTTCTAAGTTGCGGTTTAAAAAAGCTCATTTAAAGGATCTAGTTGTTGCTGAAGGAGGATTACCGATCAAATATTCTGAATGGGAACTAGGTATAGTAATGACTGGTTTCAAATTTTGCGATTGGTATTATCAATTTATTGAAGACAAGCAATTAACTGGTATTGAAGGAGAGAAAAATGCAACAATAAAATATATTCCACATGGATTATCCGCTTGTATATCTCCTCGTAACACACCGATTAGCCTTCCCCTCTATCAGATGGGTGCTAATTACTTAGTAGGAAATGGTGCGATTGTTAAACCATCTACTGCATGCCCTTTAACCATGTTAGAAGCTTATTCCACGATGAAAGATATGGATTTTCCGGGTTTAGATGCATTAGATTTGGTTATTGCACCTGGAGAATGGGCCGTAGACGAATTTCTTAAATCTCATTTAATCAAGATTATAATGACGGTTACCTCTTCACATACTGCAAAAGATATTCTTGTGAGATATGGAAGGATGCTGAAAAAAACTGCAGATAAATCAATGGGTGTTTCAATGTATACTCAGCCTTTCAAACAATTCTTCTTTGAGTGCGCAGGAAATGATGCTGGAATAGTAATGAATGATGTTAATTTAGAGCATGTAGCTAAATGGAATGCTATGGCAAGTTACACCAATTCAGGTCAACAATGTTTCTCAATGAAGCGAATTATAGTCCACCAAGATATATATGACGAATACGTAGAATGTTTAATAAAAGAAATGGGGAAATTAAAATATGGAGACCCAACAGATCCCTCTGTTGATATTGGGCCCTTAGGTAGTAGACGTATACTAATGATGATGGAAGTAATGGTCGAAGATGCTAAAAAATATAACGCTCATATATATACTGGTGGTGAAAAAATTGATACCGGAGAAGATTACGGTTTGTTTTATACACCGACTCTGGTTGAAATTAATCCAGAATTATGTGAAGATTTATCTAAGGCTCCATTTTTGTGGAGAGAAGAAGCTTTTGGACCTGTTCGTTCTATCACTAAAGCAAAGGATATGAAAGACGCAATTAGGTTAGCAAATGCTAGCAACTATGGTATGAGGGCCGTAGTTTACACTTCTAATTTGAACAACATTGAGGTTTTTAAGAATCAATTAGAAGCAGCAAACATTTACATTAACGCAAGACCTATGCTTGTTGATATTACAGTCTCCTTGGGAGGAATTAAAGATTCTGCTTATCCCGCAGGTTGCAAATATTATCCCCAGGAATTAGTATATGGAAAATATATTTATGACGGTACTCCGTTGAATTTAGACAAGATTAAATAAATTACGACAACGATGGAATCTGAAGAATTATACACAAAATTAAAAGGATTTTTTCCTAAACATTTGGATTTAATGAGGCATTTACACATAAATGCTTGTTGGGAATATATCATCACTGAACATTCCATTGATGACACCCCTATCAAATTAATCTTCTACCTATTCAAAAAAAATGAAAAATCCCTAGAGATGACAAAAAATAAACCTGAATTTAAACCAGATTTAATCCTTTATTTTACAGAAAATGCTATATTGGCCATGATTGAAGGGACTTCAAATGCAGAAGAATATTATGAACGGTATCGTAATGTAATGGAAAATCCTCAACCTGGTATTGAATTAGATAGTAAAGTAAATAAACCTAGATTAAAACTTTGGCAAATTGGTTATAAACAATGGCAAAAAGATTTCAAATTTTAATTTAATACAATAAAACCTTATAAACAGTATGTTAACGATTATAAAATTTTAATTCTGAGATTTTTCTTTTTTATAGAAACAACTATTATAGCTATAATTGCCAATATTGTAAAACTGATAAAGTACGTACCAAAAGGAATAAATCTAAAAGTACCTTCCAATCTTACGATAATTTGGCCGAAATCATCGTAAACAGTTTCAACTATCAAAACCCCTCTAGAATCGTATTCCTTTTCCCATAGATAGTCCAAACCAGTGATGCTTTTTCCTTGTTTAAATATCGAAAGTCCAGTTCTATAGTAATCTGTAGGTAAAAAACCTACTACTTCAGCTAAATATTCTTCAACGGGATAAAGACTAAATAGATAGTCTTGGTATTCATTTGCTTCTGTTCCCATAAATAGCGTCACAATCCTTCCACTCAAACTCCAATCTGTTTTATAGTCCCAAAATTCTATTTCAATTATCCATACTTCAGGAGAATCATCAATTTCTCTAATAACCATTCTGTTTTGATCTCCTATTTCAAAGTTAGGTTCAAATCCATAGGTATCTTTAAATTTCATTAAATCTAATTCAGTGACCTCCCAAATTAATTCAGTTCCTTCAGTGAAACCTATACTATAATCGCTCTCCTGTGCTTTCGTATTTAAATTAAAGCACGAACTAAATATACAAAAATAGAATAGACCGATTATGCAGAAGATTTTAAGTTTGTTTTTCACTTTTACATCAAAAATTCCATTAAAATTCTATGTAAAGTAGTACCATAGAATATCAATTATAATAAACTTTAAGTTAATAATTTTTTTAAACTTAAAAATTTGATTTTAGAATTTTACATTTGTTTTAACTAAACAAAGATATTAATTTATATTAGATACTTCAAATACTCAATAATACATCAAATTTAATTCTACTGAGGTAAAAGACTATGAATAAAGAAGATATATGCTTTATGTCAGCTTTCGAGATGCGCGAAAAAATCGAAACTCAAGAATTATCATCACTTGAAATTACCGAAACTATAATTGAACGAATTGAAAAGATTAATCCTATCCTCAACGCATATTGTACTCCTACTTTTGAATTAGCACGAGAAACTGCCAAAAAAGCAGATGAATCAGTTAAAAGGAGCGAAAAGCTGGGATTATTACATGGAATTCCAACTTCGATTAAGGATCTAATGTTAACTAAAGGAATAAAAACTACATTTGGTTCTAAACTTTATGAAGATTTTATCCCCGAACAAGACGAAGTTGCAGTTCAAAGATTAATTACATCTGGTTGTGTTATGCTTGGTAAAACAAACACACCTGAGTTTGGCTCTGTTGCTCTTACAAATAATAAGATCTTTGGAGAAACTAAAAATCCTTGGGATGTAGAAAGAAACTCCGGGGGTTCTAGTGGAGGTGCTGCCTCCGCTGTTGCGGGAGGTATAGGACCATTAGCTTTAGGCTCGGACGGAGGAGGATCAATTAGAGTCCCTAGTAGTTGTTGTGGCGTTTACGGATTAAAACCTACTTTTGGGCGCATTCCTAGTTATCCCCGCATGGGTATCCATTTTAAGTCAATGGATCACTACGGTCCAATTGTACGTTATGTTAAGGATGCTGCTCTCATGTTAAATGCTATGAAGGGTCACCATCCTGGAGATGACAATTCTTTTCCCGACGATGACATCGATTATGTTAAGGTGATTGATGATAAGCCTAAAAAACTAAAAATTGGTTATTCGATGACTTTAGGTTATGGAAAAATTCTTGATGAAGAGGTTAAAGAGAATGTGCTTGATGCTGTTCATAAGTTTGAACAATTTGATTGGGAAGTGGAAGAAGCAGATTTAAAAATAAAAAAACCGGAATCAGCATATAAAACACTGGTCAGTATTGGTTACGCTTATGATTTACAAAAAGATTTTAATACTAGACTTGAGGACCTTAGCCCAGATTTAATTAGTTCAATAAGATTAGGTTTAGATAATAGTTCTATGAATATAGGAAAAGCTAGAGAACAAAAAAATCAAGTTTACGAAGTTTTGTATCAGTATTTTAAGAGTTATGATTTATTGATTACGCCAACATTACCTTGTCCAGCGATTAAACCAGAGTGGTTAGAATCAGGAACTAAATTTCCATCCATAGGGAAAAAAGCACTAAGTACTATGAGTTGGATGACATATACGTATCCTTTCAACATGACAGGTCTTCCTGCTGCCTCCATTCCATCTGGGTGGACTAAATCTGATTTACCGATTGGAATGCAAATTGTTGGGAAGAGATACGACGACAAAACAGTTCTTCAAGTCTCAAAAGCGTTCGAAGAAATCTCACCGTGGCAAGATAAACGCCCAAAATTTAACTAAATATCTCTTTTTTTTGTTTTTTTATTAAAAAGATTTCATTTTTGAAGTTGTAATGTAAGAAGAATCACCAATAGTGATATTTTTCTTAATTAGGTCTTCTAAGATAGAGTAGTCCCCAATAATGCTATTCGAAGAAATAATTTTTCTTAAAAATACTCCATCCCCTATTACAGATTCAGAGAGGATACATTTTTCTAAAACTAAATTGTCTCCAATTGAAACATTAGGTCCAATAATAGAATTTTTGATTTTTATATTTTTTCCAATAAAAACTGGAGGAATCAATTTAGAGTCTACTATGTTTCCCATTTGAAATAAGTTTTCAAACAAGGGATCGCTTAACTTCAATTCAGATAATAAATAGCGATTGCCATCAAGTAATGATTCAGGTCTTCCAAAATCCAATATTTCACTCTGCATCACGTTCCCTTTAAATCTAACGCCCTGATTTATTAAGCGTTCTATTATTGGCGTTAATTGATGTTCATTTCCATTGGTTATTTTTACTTTGCTCTGTTCTTCTAAAAGCTTGAACAATAGAGAAACGGAACCCTTTCCAAAAAGATAAGCTCCAGAAACAGCATAATCCGAAATAAACTCTCGTGGTTTTTCAACAATTTTGGTTAAATTCATTTCTTCATCTACAACGGTAACACCGTAAAATTGAGGATTATCAACCTTTTTAATATTAATAACCGCATCGCAATCCCCTTGGTGATATGTTAATAAAACAGAAGAATAGTCTTCCATAGGTAATCTATCACTTAGGAAAATAAAACAGTCGTCGCCCTTAACGAAATCTTTCGCTAATAATATTGCGTCTCCAAGACCGCTGAAAAAAGGTGTGTCGGCCAAAAATCCAAGAGGTTTCTGCTCAATAAATCTAAGGTTGAAGTAATCGGAATAGTGAGCCTCTATATATTCTGAAATCTGTCTTTTTTTATATCCTACAATAAAAGCTATATCTGTTCCTATAGGGAAAGTTCTTTTTAACTTTACAAGGATGTGGTCAATTAATCTTTTCCCAGCTAATTTCAGAAATGCCTTGGGTTTTGAATAGGTAAACGGTTGAAGTCGCTGCCCTACGCCTGCAATTGGACAAATTAATTTCAATTTACGATCAACTCTCTAGTATGTCTCTTAAGATATAATAATATTTTACATCATTTATTTTTTCTCTCACTATGGTCTTCAATTTTCTTAGATAATAGTTGTCCGAATTTGTTTTTTTCATACCTCTGAGTTTTTTGTTTAAAGCAATTCGCGTCTTTTCATCTAAAAAATCAACTGGTATAGATTTATAATCATCAATCATACCTTTCTTACCATCTTCATTATCATGGTTATCTTGATTTTCTAAACTCTCGCGAAGAAGAATATATAATGTTTCAATCCAAGTTTCAATTCTTTCTATATCTCCTTTTATGTAAGTTCGAATGTCAAGCCAATCTTTAAATTCTATAACTTTATTTAAAAGATCTTTACGTTCATCGCTTATAATCCCCTTTTCTTTAGCTCTTTGCGCCAAATCGCGTGCTTTTTGCTGTTTTAAATCATTTTTTTCTTCTTTCGATAATGATTTATAAATTTCCTCCCTCTTCTTTCGTTCCTCTATAGTAGCCTCATCATCGAGCCATTTTTCAATTGACATGTTCTAATTAAAATATTAAGTTGATTCCCAATTTTAAATATCTATTAATTTATTAATATAGAGGATAAAATTAGTTTTAAATTCATAGAGAGATAGCTTAATATTAATTCCTATAATTACTATATTTAGAATGAAAGTAAAGGGTATAATATTCGATTTTGGTTTTACACTGTTTTCATTTGAGAATCCATCAGTTGAAAAATATTTCGAATGTTTCAATAGGGGATTATTAAAATCCATTGATATTCTAAAAGATAAAAATATATTAGAAGAAGAAGACGATTTAGTTAAGGATTTTATAAGTATCTTTAACAAAAAAAGAGCGAATTCTTTTAGGTTAGCTATGAAAACCAAGGATGAGTTCCCTACAACATTACTTTTTAAAACTGTGTTAAAAATTTTGAAAGAAAAGGGATACAATATTAACAACGATAGTATTGAGGAAGTATTTTTAGAAGAGATGGCTGAAATATATCATTCTTGTGAAGAGAGTGAGTGGAAACCTTTTAACGAAACTAAAACAACCTTAGAAGCTCTCTCTAATGTTTCTCACTTAAAAATAGGTCTCATTTCTAATCACCCAAACCATAAAACCATAAAAAATATACTTGATGACTACAATTTAAAACAATTCTTTGATGTTATTGTTACTTCTGCTAAATTTGGAAAGAGAAAACCTAATCCCGATATTTTCTTATATACTTTAAAGAAGATGGGTTTAGAAAAACATGAAGCTAAAGATTGCATTATGGTAGGGGATGAGGCTGCTGACGCTGTTGGTGCTAATAGAGTCGGTATGCAAGTTGTTCTGAAAGAAAGAGACTATGAATTCCCTTACGAACGAGAAATCACTACGCCTAATTTAATAAAGATTAAATCTTTAAATGAAGTTTTAAATTACATCAGTTAGAAAAAGTAGCCCAGAGGGGAATTATTCCTTCTTTAAGAGCTTTTAAGAAGATTGAACCCCTGATCACTTGCTTCGCAGGCAAGCGTCTTATCCACTCGACTACTGGGCTAATTTTTCGTGAATAATTGTTAAAATAATTTAAAGTTAAAATACTTTATTTCTCTATTACGATTTATCAAATTTAAAAATCGGAAACTCTGAAGAATAACCGGTTATCTAGGATAATCAGGCTTACTCGATACTAAAGTAGTAGTTTCTTCAATCCAGCTAGACAAATCTTTATCTACTCGAATGAATGTTACAATTTTATCTAATTCTTGCAGTTTAGTAAATGTGCATTCTGCAACCAAATCCCATCCTCCATAAACTGGTGTAATATAGGTTACTTTCCAATCTTCATCGGGACTATTTGATTTTAAACCTGTTAACCTATTGACAACTTCCCATTCAGTTCCAATAACTTTTAGCCGTATTAATATATAGCCACGATAGAAAATACCCTAACACCTTTAATATTTTTTTTTAATACTTACTCTAATATATTTATTAGCCTTTATTCATCTTAATAATGATTTATTTTTTTTGAAAAGGTTTATTATTAATACTCAGATAGCTTTCAAATTTAGAATTAAAAATGACTAACTTGTATGTGAGATTTTGGTAATGGATATCGATGAGATAAAAAGGCTAATTTGGTTATATGGTTTAGAAAATGCTGTGAAATTTGAAGGGAAACCGAATTTAAAGGCTATTATGGGAAAATTAATAAGCCAGAAACCAGAACTCAGAACCCAGATAAACGATATCAAGCCCTTGCTTGACGAGATAATAGTAGAGATTTCTAAACTGACTATGCATGACCAACGAGAAAAATTACTAGAATTAGATCCTACAGCATTTGAGAAAAAAATTATCACCAAAGAGCAAAAGGGATTACCAAAATTACCTAACGCTCAAAATTATGAAAAAATCATAATGCGTTTAGCACCATATCCTAGCGGAGCTTTACACATTGGAAACGCGAGGATGGTAATATTAAATAGTGAATATGTAAACCAATATGAAGGGCGATTAATTCTGTTTTTTGATGATACGATCGGGAGTTCAAAATCTATGAAAAATAGTCCCAAAGCAAAATTTGTACTCCCTGACGCTTATCAATTAATAGAAGACGGTTTGAAATGGTTAGAAGTTGAATATTCAAAAGTATATTATAAAAGCGATAGGTTAGAAATATATTACGAATATTGTGAGAAACTCATCCAAGACAATATAGCGTACGTTTGTTTTTGTAGTGCAATTGAGTTTAGGGAGAACTATAAGAAAAAGAAGGAAATTTGTCCTCATAGAAATCAATCTGTCACTACCAATCTTAAAGAATGGAACAATATGAAAGCAGGTAAATATCGCGAAACAGAAGTTGTAGTTAGATTGAAAACTGGAATGGATCAAAAAGATCCTGCGCTAAGGGATCAAATAATAATGAGAATTTCCGAAGCTGATCACCCTCGAGTTGGGAATAAATTTTTAGTTTGGCCAATGTTAGAATTTTCATGGGCGATTGACGACCATTTAATTGGTGCTACCCATATTCTAAGGGGTATAGATTTGGTTAAAGAAGACCTGATCGAAGAATTCATATGGGATCATTTTAATTGGAAAAAAGCCGAATTTTTGCATTACGGCAGATTAAAGTTTCCAGATATGAAGTTAAGCAAAACTCAATCTCGAAACAATATAATTCAAGGGATTTTCGAAGGTTGGGACGATCCCAGAACTTGGAGCTTGCAATCTTTAGAAAAGAGAGGGATTAGGGCTGCAGCACTAAGAAAAACACTTTTGGATCTGGGAATGTCGACTACGGGAATAATTTTTGATGAATCCTGGCTATATTCGAAAAATAAAGATATTATAGATGGTCTTTCAAGTAGATACTTCTATGTAGAAGAGCCAATCAACATTGAGATTGAAAACGTACCTTTCTCAGAATTCACAGCGGAACCTTTACTGTTACCTTCAAATCCAAAAAAAGGAAAAAGGAAAATTAAGGTTACAACAAAAAACGATAAATTAGAAATCCTAATAGCACATAGAGATGCAATCAAGCTGAAAACCGGGCAAATAATTAGATTAAAGGACTTATTAAACATTCAAATAACGGCTGTAGACTTAAATAAGAACGTAATAAAATCAAGCTTTCATAGCTCCGAACTAAATAGAGAATTTTCAATCTTTCAATGGGTTTCCAAAGAAGAAAATGTACAAGTTTCAATATTAAAACCTGATGGCACGATATCTAAAGGCAATGGAGAGATAAATTTAAAAAAAATCCCATTAAACAATACGATTCAATTCGAACGATTTGGGTTTGTCAATCCAATAAAGTGGGAAGATAAAGTATTAATATGCTATTTTACTCATTGATAAGACATAACGATTTTAGACTCGTTATACTTTTAAATTAGTAACAATAATTAAACTAAAGCAAATAACACAATCAATCATAATTAAAAATAAGAATGAGCGAGAAGGAAAATTTGGACGAACTGAGTCCTACTAAGCTGAAGTGGGCTTTCTGTCCAATTTGTGGAACAAAAATACCTCAAATTGAAAAAATTCAATACTGTATTAAGTGTGGTGTCGATCTTCAATATATTAATGTCCACATGAGGATGCCCTCTCGCAAGAATCAAATTTCCCTGCAACCTTACAGTTACGGAACACCAAAACCGTCAAGAAAAAGGCTTGATGAAGATGATCTCCTCAATTTAAAAGATAAGAAATTATGGGGTACCGGCGCTACTATAGGGATAACTGCTGCTGCATATTTTGGTATGAACTTGCTCGCTTTTGTAGCAGTTTTCATTTTAATGTTTTTTTCACTTAGTTTAGAAGATGCATACAATGTAATCGCTAATCCCTCTTTCGTTATATTTAGTTCTTTTATAGAATTAGCCTTATTTATTGTTCCTCTTCTATATGTCGGGAAACATCTAAAAAGACCAAATTTTAATAACCGATTAATTATATTAGGATTTTCAACAAAAAATTTTAATAAAAAGCAGCTTTTTAAAGAGATTTTTATTGGATTGGGTTTTGCAGTTATAGGTGTTCTATTAGTTCTTCTAGTATCTTTTGCTATGGAAATGATAGTAACCGTAATTTTCGGTTTTGAAATTGTATCGGAAGTAATTGGAACTCCTGGTGAAGTAGACGCACTTATAACATCTTCTGATATTCTTAGTCTTGTCTTGTTAGTTATTATCATGATAGTGATTATAGGTACGTCTGAGGAAGTTTTATTTCGAGGTTTTTTACAAAAGGGTTTAGTCCGGAATTTAGGTAAATCATGGGGTCTTTTAGTTACAGCGTTAATATTTGCCTCAATTCACTTAATAGGAGTATTCTTATTTCCAGAATCATTAACAATATTTGTAGTTTCTTTACTTCTCAATTTTTTTCCTTTTTTCGCGATTTCCCTTTTACTTGGACTGCTTTATTATTGGAGAAAAGAAAATCTAGTAGCAGTTATGATTACTCATGGCGTTTATAACGCTATAACAATCATCCTCGCGTTTTTAGTTTATAATATTTTTTAAAATCAATCGAGAAATTATATGACAATTTTAGACGCTTTTAGGAAGAAAACTGAAGGTGTAATATCTAAAATTGGGATTGGATTAGGCGACTCGGCAACTAATAACATCAAAATATTAAATGCTGTTTTAGAAATATTAAAATTGAATAAATCCTCCTTTTTTTTCTTTGGTAATAAAAAAAGAATTGAAGAAATCGCTAAATCTCAGATGTACAAAGAAAATGAGCGCTATATAGTTTTAATCGATTCAAACGATCCAACATCTGAGATCCTACATTACTTAAACAAAAATCTCATAGCTTGCGCTGTAAGAGGAAGTTTAAGTTCAAGTAAATTCTTGAAAAATCTTGATGTTATTTTAAATATATCAGATATAAACCGATTAGCTTTATTAGAAACAAGTTCAGGTCATCAATTTTTTTTTGGTCCAGTTGGAATTGACGAGTGTAATAATCTAAACAGTAAAGAGCAGTTTATTGAGAAAGCGCTAAAAGTTTTAAGCACCTTACATATTGAACCAAAGATTAGTGTATTAAGTGGTGGTAGACTTGGAGATATTGGGAGAAATGTTGAGATAGATAAAAGCATAAAGGAAGCTAAAGAATTAGTAGATTATTTTAAGTTAGAAAAACCTGATTTAGAAATAGAACATTCGGAGATTTTAATTGAAACTGCAATTGAAAATAAATCGAATTTAATTTTAGCACCTAATGGGATAGCAGGAAACTTAATTTATCGTACATTGGTTCATTTAGGCGGAGGTAAAGCTTACGGAGCAATATATATGGGAATTGACTATAAAATTGTAGATACATCTCGCGTGGGCGATTTTACAGAAATCTATGGCGGACTTATTCTCGCTCTTGCACTTTCAAACTGAAAAATATAATATAAAGAAAAAAAGATGTAAATTAACGCGACCTTAATCAATAAGATTTGGATCATCAATTAACCGATAATTTTCGTTCAAATTATCTAGTTGATGCATATCAGATTTATCTAAACTAAAATCAAACACATTCATGTTATCAATAAGATGTTTTATATCTCCAGATTTCGGAATAGAAACTATTTCATGTTGTAAACCCCACCTAATTAGTATTTGAGCGGGGGATTTGCTATATTTTTGTCCGATAGTTATTAGAGTTGGGTGATTAAACTTCTTAGTCTTGGTTAGGGGACTATAAGCTTCTAGAACGATTTTATTAGATTTACAATACTCCATTAACTCTTTCTGATATAAAAACGGGGAGAATTCTACTTGATTTACGGTAGGCATTAATTCTAAAGTTTCTTTCAATTCATCTAAATGTCGAATCGTAAAATTACTAACCCCTATCGCTCTCACTCTTCCATTGTCATATATTTTTTCAAGAGCCTTCCAAGTTTCGCTTCTTAATCCCGTTATGGGCCAATGTATAAGATACAAATCTATATAGTCTAGCTTTAATAATTTAAGGCTTCTATCAAAAGCAGCCAGGGTAGAATCATATCCTTGATCACTATTCCATACTTTAGTTGTGATAAACATATCATCTCGCAGAATTTTTGATTTCTTTATAGCTTCTCCTATTTGTTGTTCATTTCCGTAAAAAGATGCGCTATCTATGAGTTTATATCCAAAATCCAGCGCAGATAAAACCGCTCGATATGCTGATTTACCTCTAAGAGTCCATGTGCCCAACCCTAAAATGGGCATATTTACTTCATTATTCAATCTAACGCTTGAATTAATATTTAAATCCGTCATATTTCAACACCTAATATTATGTACGTTAACTTGATTTGAAAAATTAAGAATTTTCATTTATAAAAAATTATTTACTCTTAAGAGATTAATAAAAAATGTAATTTTTCAAATAAATTTCTTCTTTATTATAAAAAAGAAAAGAATTTAGGTAATTGCTCCAAGAATAGTAGCTACAAGGACGATTATACCGCCAATTAATACTCCGAAAAATATGATTCCAACACCTAAAATGCCCAGGAACACCGGTGTGTAATGAATGGGTTTAATTCCGAGTAATATCACAAGAATTGCTAAAAGAAGAGCAACTGCGCCTCCTATCCAACCCCAACCCCAAATTGCAATTTGAACACCCATGATTTTTAAAACTGCCTCGATCAAGGCTACAATTCCACTAGCTATTGCCATAATTCGCATTACTAAATCTGTTTCTTGAAGTTTACTCATTTTTTTTCACTAATTTTCAATTGATTTTTAAATAAAAAATAGATTATACCCCCTTAAATATTTATAGCCTATTTACACTATAATGTTAATATTTTTATTATTAAAATTTAATTCTTCTTTTTTCCTCAAATCAACCGCAATTTTAAATATCGTTTTTGGACAATCTGGAGAGTGTAGAGCAGTTTGGAACATCCCTAAACTCGAGATAGCTATAATTCCAAATTAAATGGAGTCGAGAATATTTTTCAAAAAAAAATATATTCTGTTTTTAATTTAATATTTTAATACTAAATCAATAGGTAATGAAAATTATGATAAAGTTACTTAATCCAAAAAATCCCGATTTTTCAGAACTTGATGAAAAATCGAAGGAAATTATGTTCAAAACTATAAACTTCTTTGAAAAAAAAGGTTTGGAGAAGATTCTTGAAGACGACCATTCATGTGTATGGTATGAAGATTTTATTGAGTTTCAAAAGAAAGAAAAAATCTTTTCGTCACTTTTAACTCCATCAGAATATGCGTTGGAAGGTAATCCTGATGCTCGCTGGGACACGAATCGTAATTGTTATTTTAATGAAATCACTAGTTTCTATGGAGCACCATATTGGTATACCTGGCAAGTGAGTATTTTGGGACTTGGGCCTATTTGGATGAGCAACAACGAAATAATAAAGAAAAAGACTGCCCAAGCTTTGATCGATGGCGGAATCTTTGCATTTGGCCTTTCTGAAAAAGAACATGGCGCTGATTTATATTCTTCTGAAATGAAGTTAATTCCTCAAGAAGATGGAACTTATAAAGCTAATGGAGAAAAATATTATATCGGAAATGGTCAAACCGCAGCATTCACATCAACTTTCGGAAAAATTGCTGATAAGAATGGAAATATTCTTCAATATCCCGAATCAAGGAAAGACAAAAGTAGTTATGCTTTTTTTGCAGCAAATTTTGAGATTGAAGGATATGAAACTATAAAAAATATATTACAAAATCAAAATTATGTTGCTGAATACGCTCTTAACAATTATCCAGTAACCGAGAATGAAATCTTAGCTAAAGGTCAAGAAGCCTGGGATATGGCGTTAAACGCAGTCAATGTAGGTAAATACCAGCTTGGATGGTCGAGTATTGGGATTTGTACTCATGCTTTCTTTGAGGCTTTAGATCATGCATCAAAAAGAATATTATATAATCATGCGGTAACTGAGTTTTCACACATTAAACAATTCTTTGTGGACTCCTATTGCAGACTAATTGCAATGAAGCTTGTTGCCTTAAGAACTAAAGATTATATTCGAACAGCATCACTAAATGACAGACGCTATCTATTATATAATCCTATTATAAAAATGAAGGTAACTACTGAAGGTGTGACTGTTATCAATATGCTACATGATATTATTGCAGCAAAAGGATATGAAAAAGATACATATTTTCAAGGAGCGTTGAAATATATTGGTGCCAACCCTAAATTAGAAGGAACAGCGCATGTAAATATGGCTCTTATTGTAAAATTTATGCCCAATTATTTTGGAATAGGTGTTTCTCATGTGGAATATCCGGATGTACCTAAGATAATCGATGATCGCAATGATTCCTTTCTGTTTAATCAAGGATCTGCTCAAGATTTATCAAGAATAAGTTTCCATGATTATCATATAGCGTATGATAAATATAATCTTCCCAATGTTAACATTCTTAAAGAACAGATTGAAATCTTTAAAGAAATGTGTATAAAAGCACCTCCTACACCGAATCAGGGAAGGGATATCGATTTTGTATTGATTAATGGTGAATTATTTACTCTCGCCGTCTATGGACAACTTATACTCGAAAATGCTGAGATATATGGAGAAGATAATGATTTAATCGAACAAATTTTTGATTGTTTAATACGCGATTTTTCACTGTTTGCCACAAAATTATATTCGAAACCGATAACTAGTGAAAAACAGATGGAATTTTGTTTAAAAATGATTAAAAAACCTGTTCAAGATATGAAACGGTTTGAATGTATTCTTGAAAAGGTTTATGCCCATAAAGGCGTATATCGATGATTTTTTTTATTTAGAATTAATGAAAAAAGATGGGAGGGGAGGGATTTATTCTATCAAGAAGATCCTTCTTGTTACTCGAACCCCCGGCCACTTGGCCCCCAGCCAAGTATCATACCAAGCTAGACCACCCTCCCTTAAAAAAAGGATGTCCTCTTTATACTCTACAAAAAAAAATTGGTTCAATTTAGATTTTTATAGATTAAAATCATAAATTCTATTTATTTTTAATTATCTTTTAATTAAAACCAATAATTTTTAAAATCTTTAGAGATTTTTTATTCTTATTATTTTCTTAAATTAACTCAACCGTAGATTGAAAGATGCGCACTAGAAAACCATTTATTATTTTTTGGCCTCAATATTTTGACGCAAAAAGGAGTAGATCAAATGGAAGGCGCATTCCAAAGAAATTTGCTGTAGATAAAATTACTACAATCGATATTTTAAATGCAGCAAAGAGATTGGGGTATATTGCTCATCATGAAAAAGGCTACAAATATCCTAGAACCTGGTGGGACGATCCTGGCAGAGTTTCAATTGATACAAAAGGTAAGAAAAAATCTAAGGTTCTATTAGAAGTTGCTAAAGAAATTAAAAAAATAAAATAAAAGAATTAACCAAATATAATGCACGAATTTTCTTTTGCTTACGATATATTTAAAATTGCTGAGGCAACTGCCATTAAAAATAAGGCTTCTAAGATTACAGAAGTTTATCTCGAAATTGGTGAATTAACTTTAATTGTTCCAGAGCTTCTTAAGAAGTCCTTCGAAATGGCTACAAGTGGTTCAATGGCAGAGGGTGCGGAGTTAATAATAGAGAAAACTCCAGGAAAAATAAAATGTAGAGATTGTGATAAAACTTCGACTGTAACTTTGAGCGAAGAAGCACATCTAACAGGATTGCAATTGTTTCAATGCAAACATTGTCAAAGCAACAACACTGAAATTTTAGAAGGAAAGAAAGCTAACATAAAAAACATTAAAATACTCTAATAAGTTTTTTAAAACAATTTATGGATTTAGAAGTTGTTTGGGAAGGAAATTTACTTTTAGAAAAAGTGAGTTGGGGGAAGAAAGCTTTTTCTGAATATACCCTGCCACCCGAACTAGATTTAAAAAGAAAAATCAATTGGAAAAATCATTTACGAGAAAATAAAGCTGATTATGATGGAAACCTTCTATTCCTAGAGAAATTCTTTCATAAAAAAAATGAACTTATTTTAGATGTTGGATTGATTAAGTTTTCGACTGTTATTTTTATAGAGAAAAATAAATTATATGTGGATAAAGGTATTGGAATGCTTGGGGTCCAATGTTTAATTTTTTCACCTTGTCATAGGTATATCTTAGTCGGGGAACGTTCATTATCCCAATCATATTATCCTGGAATAACAACAGTACCAGGAGGAATGCTTGAGTTAGACGATTTAGAAAAAGGTCCAAAAAAAGCATTCATGCGAGAAATTTATGAAGAGACATCACTCCTATTTCAGCCTAATGTTTACCTATATGCAATTTTATTAGGATGGAATAATGTTTCTGTTACCTTTCTCACTTCTGTAACAATTATCCAAGATTATAAGTTTAATCCAGCAGATATTATAATTGGAGATAAGAAAGAATGGGAAAATAATCTTAGGTGGCTTCAAATAGAAGAATTAAAAGATTTTCCTCTTAATAGGCTACTCGATGGGCTCTACTATTTTCAAAAAAGAATATCTAATTTTACAGAAAATTAGAATCATTTAAATTTGATTTCTAAACAAAAATAATATAGAAAATGAATATTATTCACTAATTAGAATTCCATTTAGAATTCCGTGTTGTCCTGGGCGACTTGATATTCTCGCTTTTCCCAATTCGGTTTCAACAATAGCCCCCTTAGTAAGAATATGACGCCTATTTAAATCCTTAGAAGCAGCATTACTTTCGAACTTTAATATCTTGACCTTAGAAGTCTTATTTGTACTAAGGTCTGTTACATTTATGAAAGTCGAGGAGAATAACTTAAGTTTAGAATTACCTCCTAAAATTCGCTGTTTCTTCTTCTTTTCGGCACCTATCTTTGTCTCAATTGCGGGGCGTTCCAATTCTCTTTTCCTTTTTTTGTGGAAAGTTTTATATTTTTTTCCAGTGTATTTTCTTTTACTTCTTGCTTGACTTCTTGCCATGATTAATAGACACTTACCGGGTCAACTATGATATAAACGATAATATACTATTTCTTTAAAATTTTTGTGTTTACAATCAAAGTTTATAATTTCTAAAAGAAAAATAAAAAAGGAAAGATTATTTTATTCTATATAACTATTAGATTATCTAATAATTACTACTGAATAATTATTAATTGTTGAAAAGAATGATGGAAAATAAACCCAATAAGCTTAACCTTGACGAGCCTACGGTAAAAAGGATAATCAGATCAAGCACGACTACCGTAGGGATAATTGTCAAAGATGGTGTAGTAGTTGGAACGGAGTCCCAGGCTACAGCGGGATACACTGTAGCTACTAAGACCGCTCAGAAGCTGTTCCATATTAACGATTATACCTGTGCAACAATATCTGGGGGTGTGGCAGACTGTCAATATGTTGTTAATCAACTTAAAGCACTCTCGAGATTGAAGCAAGTAGAAGAGAATAGAGTACCAGATCCACAACATATCGCAAGTTTGACAAGAAATATCCTATTTAGTGGACGATCGTATTTTCTATGTATGATGATTATTGGGGGATATTCCCTAAAAAAACAAAATGGACTCCTTTATGGAGTTGATTTGTTAGGAACATTATACGAAGAAGAGAATTTCATTTCTTTTGGTTCGGGTTCTCCATTCTCAATAGGGCTTCTAGAAGCTGATTGGAAACCCAATTTGACGAAAGCTGCTGGAATCAATTTAATAAAAACAGCAATATCAAGTTCTCGAGAAAGAGACGCTGCTTCAGGATTTGACATTCAAATTTGTACTATTGATAAAACTGGTTTTAAACAAGTTCAATAAATGGTTTTATATCTTAATCTTTTATTATTTTCGAAATAGAATTTAATATAGTTTTATTTTGTAATTTTAATATTCATTTACTTCCATTTTTATCTGAGTAAGTTTATTGTCCAAATAAATAAACCCGTTAATATCCTTATTTCTGGAATCAGCTATTATCCAAACTATATGAGAAAACTTTTTTATACCACAATTATGATAATATTTCATACGTTTTTTATCAACACTACTAGGAATTGCCCCCGTAGGATGAGAGTGAAAAATGGCTAATAGTTTTAAGCCTTCTTTTTTGACTATAATGTTAGATAGTTCTAATATTTTTTCATTATTATCTATTAGGAATGACGCGGGACTTATTATGCTAGATTCAACGCACTGAAAATTTTCACTATAATATTTATATTTAAAATCAATTTTATCACTAATTTCTTGAATTTTACCAAAAACAAATCCACAAGCCTCGTTTGGGTAAGCCTTCTCAATACATTTATTAATATCTTTAACTATCTTCCTACCAAATATAAAAATTATATCTCTTTCAAATCTCATTTTATATCCTTTTCTTAGCATTAAAATAAAGTTAAAGCTGCGTTTAGGGTAGCCAATCGTGAATTTTGTGGATTGTCCCCAGATCCAATAATAATTACATCGTTAGGTTCAAATTTCACATTAGCGTTTTCAATCTTAGTCTTAAAATAATTTAGCGTGCTTTTTTCTATTTTCTCTAAATCTCTTATGTTAATTCCTTTTGTTGGAAAATAGATATCTTTCCCGTTATAGATAAGACATGTGGCTCCATAGCCATTAATTTTTATTGCAGCATCTCTTTGTTCTATCCCATCTTTAATATTTTTAGCAGCATTCTTAACTAAACAGAAATATAAATTGACGTTATCAGGTTCAATTATAATCTCTTTTAAAAATTTTACATTTGCTTTCTCTAATATAGGAATCTTATCTTTGAGTTTTGTTAAAAAATTGGTACCTTTTACTGTTAGTATATGTCCTCTTCTCTGAACTTTGCTATTACTTCCTTTTTCTTCGTTTGGAACCATGATAAACTTACTAACATCCTTTAGTTTATTAAATAAGGATCTTGCTGTCCCCGAGCCAATTTGTAATTCTTCTTTGAGGCGATATCTTCCAATACCTTCTGAGTTTTCTCCAAATATAAATAGTGATAACAAAACGTGAACATATTCGAATGTGGGTTTAATAGTACGACTTTCAAATAATGGTTCTAACTCACTTAGGAAACCATCCATAAATTAACTTAGGATACTATCAATAAATAAATTAACTTAGGAAACAGTAGTTCAAAAAAATTATAAATTAAAATAGTTACATTTCTTTTATAATATCGATAATATTCAATTATCGAAAAGTCGGCGAATACTTTCATGTCTAAGAAAAAGATCGATCAAGACTCAGAGGATGCCCACGAGTTAATATTATTTAGAGAACTATCTGCTAAAGACTCTATTAAATTCGAAGATGAACCTCTACAATATGTCGATCAAGAAGATAAAATTAATATGGTCTATAAGTTAATCCCTTTTGGGGGTAATTATCTCTATTCTTTGGTAATAAAGAACCAAAGCGCTGATCCAATAACAGAAGTTAAAATTAGCATCATTATTCCAGAATTTTTCAAACTATGTAGGAGCACCCCACCAACATTAACGATAGAATCTCTTGAATCTGAAGATGAAAGTAATAACGAAGTAATCGAAGAAAAACAAGTTAAAATGGAATTTGAACTTTTAAACGGTGATTCCCAGAAACAAATTAATTTATATCTCCGTCCGGTACTATTAGAAAAGAAGGGCAAAATTAGATCTTTTATCACTTTTGTTAACAACAAAGATTTTGTTAGAGCAATAGATACTGACACCATTAATATCGAATTAAATCCGTTTAGTATTGAAAGGAAAATAATACCTCGATCAGAAATTAAAAGATTTTTGGAAAAACCATGGATAAAAAAAGCAAATAAAAGTATCGGAATTAGTTATGACGGAATTTTTGACGAGAATTATTTCTTTGAACAGATCATTAAAACCATTCAGGATGTTAATTTCCAATTAATTCTTAAAAATCAAACTAATAAAATTAGTTGGTTTTGTGGTACAGATCTAGTGTCAGGAAACGATATTTTAGTAATTGGGCAGATTATAGAGGGTAAAATAGAGTGGTTAGCGGCTTCATCAAATCCTCACCTCCTCATATCAGTCTTAACACATTTTGTTAACCTGTTTAAACACGAAATGCTACAAATTGGGCGCATTTCTTCCGAGGATCAAATTTACTCATTAGAATGCAAGTATTGTGGTAATACTCTACCTTACTTTCCAGGAAGGGGCAAATCTATCGAATGTAATAAATGTAATTATGAACAAATCATTTGGAATTAGCATCTTTTTTAAGTTTCATA
Organism: Promethearchaeota archaeon; assembly: GCA_019894735.1. Next base: position 26,505 of record JAGXOB010000013.1, read on the forward strand.
TGACCAAAAACTTCGCATATTAGCGCTTCACAATTTGATTAATTTTTTAATTTCTTCTTAAATTATTACTGATCACTCATTATTGCTAGATTTAATAAGTAATTTATCGTTTTAATCTTCAAACTTTGATGGAACAGCTAATTTGGTAAATGAAATTTATGTTGCGTGAAATGAATCGATTAGTACGATTTGATTTTTGTCGTTAATTTTTTTTGTTTTTATTCTTTCGAAAATTAAGCATGAATCAAAATCTTTAAATAAGTAGAAGATGATATCATATATAACTAACTCTTAAATTATAATAAATTTCAATAAAATAAAATAAAAATAAATTAACAATAAGTGGAGGAATAAAAAATGGCTGAATATATTTCCTGGTCCCCAATTAGAAGATTAATGAAACATAACGGCGCTATAATCGTTGCTCGAGATGCTGTCAATGAATTAGTAGATTGGATGAGTGCATCCGCAGTAACAATTACAAAATCTGCGTTAGTTCTCACGAAGCACGGTAAAAGAAAGAAAATTACCCGAGACGACATTTTACTCGCTATTAAGTACTTCTAAAAAGACTTATAAATTAGTTTCGCAATTAATACTTTTTTTTTTTTATTTACCCCAATTATATTATATATAAGTTTGTTTTTTTTAAGTTTTCTAGGACTGAAAAATTCATGATACAGCGATTCACATTTTAACTTATTTTTTGGAATCTTTTAAAATCAATTCCAGATTTCTATATTAACTAAATTTTTTCCATTTTATATATCATTTGACAGTAAATTTTGATAGATTCGACAAACTGGTAAAAGAAACCTATATTGCACGAGATGATTCAATTAATATGATTTGAATTTTGTCGTGAAATTTTTTTCCTTTTTTTCTTTAGAAAATTATCCTTTAATCAAAATCTTTAAATATATAAAAGAACATAATTTATTTGATTAATTAAATTTGATCAAAAAAGTAACATTTAAGGAAAATAACTCAAATAATTAAAAAGTGGAGGATTGAATAAAAAATGGCTGAATATATTAGTTGGAGTCCTATTAGAAGATTAATGAAACATAACGGCGCTATAATCGTTGCTCGAGATGCTGTTGATGAATTAGTAGATTGGATGAGTACATCCGCAGTAAAAATTACAAAATCTGCGTTAGTTCTCACGAAGCACGGTAAAAGAAAGAAAATTACCCGAAACGACATTTTACTCGCTATTAAGTACTTCTAAGCAGGAACAAATTATTTCTAAGTAACAAAATAAAAATATTCTTTTTCTTTTTTTAAATTTTAAACATAAATAAGTAATTATCTCATAAATTTAATGAAAAACTGAGATAAATCTTTCAATGTGAAAGATTTACCCCAGAAAAAAAGATATATGGTGTTAAAACTACCCATATATGAAATGGGCTTGTATAAATATAAAGATTTGTTTTACAAAATTTAAATTAAATCCCAATTTTGATTATAATTTATTGGTTGAAGGTAATAATTCTTTTCATACCATCCTTAAGAAATAATTATAACTCTTTAAATTGAGGTAGCCATTGTTTTTCTGCTTCAAACATTTCATCCACCATATCTCGAACTTCCTTGGGGGAGCAGACGCTAGCTGTATTGGGATCTAATAATACCGCGTGATATATTTTCTCTTTATCTAGCATTAACTGCCCTTCAACTGCAGCTTTCTGGACCATTACATTCGAAGTGCATAAACCTTGACATATAGTAGGTAGCGTAATTCCTCCTTGGGGATGTAAGCCTTGATAATCTGCGAATACAGGAACTTCAACGCAACAATCCTTCGGTAAGTTCGTTATCAACGATCCATTCGTGTTCATAACATTTCCATTGAATCCAAAAGGGATATTGGTTTCCATTGCATTGATTATGTGAGAAACATACTCATGAGAGGGTGTTTTTTTAAGGCTTAGTTTTTTCCGTGATAATCTTCGCTCAAATCGGCGTTCCATCTTTTCTTGGTTCTTTACTTGAAAACGATAATCTTCTGCTTGTAGTAAACTATCGAAACCCGTTTTTGCCCCACTATATTTTTCTAATATTTCATTACTTTTACGATAGTATGGAAGATACTCACTAAGGTGTCCCGTAGATTCTGTCATAAAATACCCTGTTGCCTCCATCATGTCCCATCGAAGAAGTTCTCCTCCAATCAGTTTTGGATTGTCTTTATATGCCTTGTATAGCAATGGATATGCATTTTTCCATGGAAAATCTGACGAATCTGATTCTCGATACCACATTTCGAGAAACCAAGCCATGTGATTAATTCCAGCACATAAGAAGCTAAAATTCTCAGGTTTAATTCCAATCCAATTCCTTAACATCATACTCGTTCCTTGAACCCCATGACAGAGCCCCACCGTTGAATTTGCATTAACGCTATTACAATACCATGTGTTCATCGCCATAGGATTTGTATAGTTAAGAAAAATGGGTCTTCCTTCCTTAGCTCCAGAATTGAACCCTACTTGATTCATTAACTCTACTATTTGTTTTAATACAGGAGCATTACGCAAAAATCGGAAGATTCCTCCAGGCCCTAAAGTATCCCCAATACATTGCGACACCCCGTAATTGAAGGGAATCTCAACATCTACTTGATACGCGTTTAATCCTCCTACATGAATTGCACTGATCACGTACTTTGCGTCAGATATTGCCTTTTTCATATTCGTTGTTTTTTCAAAAGAAACGCCTTCCAATTCCTTGGGCTGCACCTCTTTATATTTACTCATTAGTTCATGCATCAAATTTACACGGTGTTCATCTATATCTTCAAGACAAATAACTGTATCTTTTTGGAGTGAAGGGAAAGTAATAATGTCAGTGAGAACATTCTCACCAAAAGCTATTGAACCCGCTCCTATAAATGCAATTTTCAGATTAGTCACTACTATTATATTATTTTAATGGTTGAAATTGAAAATTATTCGCTGGATAAAATTCTTGCTCTTTCACTATCTCTGGAATACAACTACAAAAAAGTTATACTTTTATGTAAGAAATTAGCTTTAAAAGGGTATAGAATGGTTAATTCTCTTTTGAAAATGAATTTTCTACTGGAGCTTAGGTTTTTTCCATTATAGTTTCAATTTCTTCAAACTTTAGAGGTTTAGTTTCAGTACCATTATGCGATTTTTGAGTAGCAGTTTTCTGAACGGATATATTTAAGTCTTTCATCAATTCTTCTTTATTTTTTAACTCGTCAGAAATAACTTTTGTAGTAATTCCCTGGCTATAAAACATTGAAAGTCCACCTAAAACACCTTGCTTTACTAACCTTCCCAAACACGAAAGCATCCAATTAAATTTACCAAAGGGATTTAAATATTCCTTTGCTCTTCTTATTAACCATCCTTTTAGATAAAAAGCTGCATAACCTTCAGCTACTAGGCGATACATCTCTTTTGAAGTCAATTGTGGAGTTCCCATCATTGGATGGAACAAGTCGTAAAATTTATAATTATTTGTCGTTATCATTCCTTGTTCTTTCATCTCATCATAAAAATCGGTTCCCGGAAATGCCGTGATCGGTGTAAATTGAACGCAATCTAAGTCGAGTTCGATTGTATTCTGAATATTTTGCCGAACCATGCGTTGTGTTTCACCGGGGAATCCAAGTATGACCCCTCCAAAGATTGATATGCCTTTATCTCGTAAGCTTTTAACTACTTGTTTAACCATAGCGGGCGTAGTATTTCTTTTATTCATTGCGTCTAAACTTTGTTGATGGACCGATTCAATTCCTAGAAAAACTTGCCTGAAATTTGCTTTATAGAGTTTTTCAATTAAATCTGGATTTCTATAAAGAGTATCAACTCGCGATTGGCAAGAAAAGTGCATTTTAGAATGAATTCCCGACCTTATAATCGTGTCTAATATTTTATTGGTCCGTTTTACATTAATAGTGAAATTGTCCTCACAGAAAAAAATAAAATCTGGTTTTTCTCGTTCATTTACATCATAAACTTCTCGCATAATTCGTGAAATTGATTTTGTTCTGTAAGTTGTAGGCTGGTTTGAATTTCTCCACATCTTTATAATGCAACAAAACTTACAATTATGTGGACAACCTCGAGACGTCTCTACTTGACGAGTAGTCGTGCCTAGATATGTATAAAGTTTACCTTTTAACAAATCTCTCCTAGGCATTGGAAAGTTATCTAAATTGGGTTCTAATTGCCTTTCATTATTATGAATAACCTTACCATCTTTATCTCTATAAGAGATTCCATCGATTTGTTTGATTGAAACATTATTTTTGTTGTCATCAATATAATCAATAACCTCTTTAAATGTATGTTCTCCTTCACCACGAACTGTAAAATCTACATAATCGCGCTTAGCTACAAATTCTGGCACTAAAGTAGGATGGTAGCCTCCTAAAATAGTGGCACATCCTTGTTCCTTGGCCATCTTTGCGATCTCTAAAGCAGAATAAACCTGCGGTGTCATGCTTGTAATAGCAACTGCATCGTATCGATTCAATTCGCTGCGGAACTTTTTTTCATGATATTTATCAATTTTGAAGTCAAATAATTTTGCGTCGTGTTCAGGGACCATAGCAGCTATCGAAATTAAGCTTAGAGGTGCACCCGTTATAATAGCATCCATTCCAGATTGCAAGCGTGCAGGATTTATATATAAAATCTTCATAGTTAATCACATATTTTTTTTCCCAATAGCTTAACTAAACCATATTTATCGTGAACCATATTTGATTCAAACTAACTTGGACGAAGAGGTTAAGCTAAAATTCAGTCAGTTAACGAAAAAAAGTAATTATCATATTTAAACTTGTTGAGTCTACATAGTATTTGTTTGATCAATATAGCTCTAAACTTGTTAGTAAATTACTTAATAAAGATGAAATAACAATAAAAACTAATTTATTATAAAAATTAACCTTGTGCTCTTAGATGCTAAAGCTAGTTCTTGATTACAAAAATCTTAACCCCCTCTGAATTAAAAACAACCTATTTCAAATATACTATAACATGCAAGATGAAGTTTCCGGAGAATTATCTGGATATTTTAATGAACCATTCTTGAAAAAAAACAGAGTGTACTTTCGACAGTACCAAAATAATATTATTAACAAGTGTAAAGGAAGAAATTCTTTAATAGTATTACCAACTGGTTTGGGAAAAACAATTATAGGCGTTTTACTTATAGGTAAAACTCTGGAAAAATATCCCGAATCTAAGATCATTATTCTTGCTCCTACTCGGCCTTTAGTTTCTCAACATAGAGCGTCCTGTGAAGAATTCTTGAATATAAATTCAGATACGATAACCTCCTTTACAGGTAAAATCTCGCCCGAGAAGAGAATTTTAGACTTTAAAAAATCCAAAATTATCGTTTCTACCCCTCAAGTGATTAAAAACGATTTAGAAAGAGGTCGATACGATTTAAAGCATATTTCGTTAATTATATTCGATGAGGCACATAGAACAAGAGGAAATTATGCATATTGTTTTATTTCAACCGAATATCTTAATACATGCCAGGATCCTCTCATTCTAGGATTAACCGCCTCTCCAGGAAAGAGTTCTATTCACATACAGCAATTGTGTAATAAGTTATTCATCGAGAATGTTATATTCAAAACCTACGAAGATAATGATGTCAAACAATACATCTATGATATTGACATATATTTGGAATTTGTTGATTTACCTATCAAAGTTATCGAATTAAGCGCAATTTGGTATAATTTGTTCGAAAAATTTCTTCAATTTTTTATAGAAAAAAAATTAATTCCACCTAACAAGCGATATTATTCTAAATCAGATTTCTTGGGAATATCGCGTGATTTAACTCTCTCTCTTAAGTACGATTCTGGTTATCTACCAGAGTTATCAGAAGAAGAGTATGAAAATATTCTTTATTTTAAATCCCCAAGAATTATTGATGTAGTAAGAGAAAACGCACTTAATATCCAATCGATTTTTTCTTACTGCTCAAGTTTCATTTCCTTACTTCACGGGAAAGACTTGCTGGAATCTCAAAATATCACCTTATTATTAACATTTTTAGAAAAATTAGAATGGAAAGCTGATCAAGATATCCTATCTGCCAAAAGAATTACTAACTCAGAACATTATAAATTCATCAAAAATAACGTTCTACAGAATAAAATAGAAGAATATAGTCATCCTAAAATTGAAAAATTATTTTCAATCGTTTCAGATGAATTAGAGAATTATCATAATACTAAAATAATAATTTTTACTCAATATCGAGAGATGGCAGAACTACTAAAAAATAAATTTAGAAATCATTTTGGAAGTCAACTTAATGTGGAGAAATTTATAGGACAATCAACTAAAGTAAACGATTTAGGATATTCACAAGATAAACAAGGAGAAATATTAAAAGAGTTTAAAAAAGGTACGATTGATGTTCTAATAGCCACCAGTGTAGCAGAAGAAGGACTTGACATTCCCAATGTTGACGCAATTATTTTCTACGAGCCTGTACCTTCGGAGATTAGGTTGATTCAGCGAAGGGGTAGAACTGGGCGCCACGGCCCAGGTAGATGTTACTTACTAGTAGCCCGAAGCTCTATTGATGTTCCTTTTTATAAAGCAGCTGATAAAAAAGAATCGGCAATGAATTGGGTATTATCCCATTCGAAACAATTGGAATTATGCGATATCACAAACAGAGAGAAAATCAGTTTCAATAGTGATACAGAAGTAATCTCAGAGATTGATTTAATTAAAAACTACCGCGAAAGGCGTAAGAGGGAAAAAGAGTTACTTGCGGATCGTTCTATAGAAGAAATTATCACAGAACTCGATAACTTTGTCCAGAGTAAAGAGTTTCAAAAATTCAAAGATGTTGGAGTAATTTTTTATTCTGATGTTATTAGATTAGATAAATCGAAAATGAAAAGTTCTATAATAAAAATAAAAGGAAAACAAAAAGAAAAAAATAAGAAAATGACAGAAAGAAAAAATTATTTAAATAAAAATGTAAAAACACTAATTAAGATTGCTGAAACTTATAGTGTAAATGGAAAAATACCTCTTTCGGAATTTAAAGAGTTTGCTGAAGAAGAAGAGATAATTGAAAAAAAATATTATACCCATTTTAACCAAGCTTGCCGTTTAGGTTATCTTAAGAGAGTTGCAGATGAAGTTCACTTCATAATGAGCTACGACTGAATTCAAATAAGAAAATATTATCAAATTTTTTCATCTTTTTTCTTCTTGAAAAGGAGATATCCGAGCACCACCAATGTTAAAACGATTGGAATCATAATTATTATTGGATTCTCTCCGCTAATTCGAAAAATATAATAAGAAATTGTAATAAGTGAAGCAAAGAATGCAATGATTGATCCATATTGGTTTGTGAGGTTTTTCAACCTTCTCATAAACAGGTACATTCGAAAATTCATTTTTTTTATTACTTCTAATTCATTCTCGTCAAGAGATTTTAATACTTCTGAATTTTCGTAATACAACCCTATTCGGGGATCATATTTACCACTTAACTTGCCTGCACTAATAAGAGAGATAAGATGCTTCTGAATCACTGGCTTTTTCATTTTTAACTCATTTTGCAGAAAACTCAGAGTAAGGAATTCATTTGCTACAGCCTTTACTGCCATTTCTACATACGATTTAACAATCAATTCTTCTAAGGTTTTCACTTTTTCCCTCAAAATATCGTTAAACTCTTTGATGAAACGGTCAAAATCGTTAATTATATGCTGATTTTTAGTTTCAAAATCGTTAGAGTTTTTCATAAAAACCTTATATAATTCTTTAATTCTTCTATTTGTATTTCTAATTTCTTGTTCGATATACTTATTTTTTTTATTTACTCTTAGGTATGCTCTCTTAAATTGTTCTGTTTCAATATAATCCTCAACCCGTGCTTGAAGTGTGCCCAATAATTGACTTAGATGAATATTATTTTTGTTAATCATACCCAATAATTTTCCACGATCTGTTTCAAGTTTTAATGTATTTATAGTCTCTTCAATTACTTCTATTTTGTCTAGCACTAGCTTTTTAATATCATTTTTCTTCTTGAAATAAAATTCTCTCGCTTCCGTTTCAAATTTTCTTGATTCATAAGTTTTATTTATTACATTTTTCAACTTCTCTTCAATTTTATCATCTACCTGCTTTAATTTTAGTTCAACTTTCTCTTTTTTACTCTCGAGAATTTCTTTCATTTTCGCGTGTAGCTCGGCGTTCCCAACATCTTCAGTAGCCTTGGCAAATAAGTTTTCAATATCAATCTTCAAAGAACTGTATTCATTGACCATGAAAGATTCTAAATCCTTAAATAATTCTAAATTTTCTTTAATTTTTCCTATCGCTAATTCGTTGTTGTTAATAATAGTGTTAATATTTTTCCTCAATTCCATGATTTCTATTCTTTTTTCGTCTACATTTAATTCCTTAATCTTTATGTTATATTGGTTATTAATTGAATTCTTAAAGTCGCTTAGATCATCAATTCTATTTTTAATTTCTAATAAATTAACCCCCAATGTTTTATTTTTTATACAGGAATCGTAAAGTGCCAATAATTGTCCAATTGTTTCGTGTGTTTGTCTTAAAATTCTATTTTCCGCGAAGTTCTTTAATTCTTTGTTCTTATGATATGTTTCAGTATGAACTATAAGTTCTTTTCTGTCTTCGAATAAATCTCCCTGCAATTTGGAAACTTCTAATAAGTCTTTTATTCTTGGAATTACTACTTTACACTTGAGTTTTAACTTTTCAGCAAGCCTTTTAATGTCAATTTTATCTGTGTTTTCTTCTTCACTCATATGATAAATTTCGTTGGAAATGATTTTATTTACATATTCATCCTTTAATTTGATTATCTCATTGTTTAAAAACTCATTAAAATTCTCCCATTGTATTACTTTAATCGAATTATCGTCAGGATTATCTATAATCCCATCTAAATTGACTAAATTCTTTGAAAATTGCTTGTTATAATCATTAAATTCTATAATAATTGTATCAAAACCGCTAATTACGTCAGGAATTTTGTTTACTCTATTTTGATCGATACTGAATTTGTATTTTTCTAATTTATCTTTGAAGATTTGAATTGTATTTGAAACAAAATCGTCAAAATCTTCAACTTTGGCTCGCTTCCTCTCTTCAATGACTTTTTCCTTCAGAATTTGAACCTGGTCAGCTATAAGTCCAATGATGTTCTCTTCTAAACTATCCAGCTTTTCATCTAGGTATTTATAAAGTGGAAAGAGTTTTTGTTTAAAACTAGTATTTTTCTTTACTAATTGTTTTAACTCATGAATTTCCTCAGTTTTCTTTTTTAACAAAATATCAGATTCCATTTTTATAGTTTTAAAAGCGTCTTGATACTGGTTATTAGTTACTTGGTTCTTCGCGTTATCCTTTATTTTTAGAATTCCATTCTGTATATTATCTTTAACATTTCTGATGTTGTTATTTAGTTCGTTAAAAAATTGAAAGCCATTAGTATAGTCTACGAATACCGAATCAAAATTTTCTTTAAATTCAACCCATTTATAGATTATTTTCTTGTGATTTTTAGCTATTTTCTTCTCTTTTGTTGTAATCTGATGCGAGACTTTGTAAATTACCGCATCGTATTTACTAACACTTTGAGATATTCTATTAAACGCTTGAATAATAAGATCAAACTTTTCCTCGTTGTAACCCTTATCTAAAACTTCTACAATGTAATTCTTAAAATTATCTACTTCCCTGTTAATCTGATCTTGAATGTCGTAAATCTTAGTATCCAGTTCATCTAAAATAATGCTAAATTTTTTTAAACCTTCTTTTTCTTGAATTCTTTCTTGAAGATAACTATTCAATTCATTCAATCCGTTTTGTAATAAGGAATAGGATTTATTCCACTGAGATATTTCAGCGCCAAGACTTGCTTGTATGTTAATATAGATTAATTCTTGATTAAATGAGGATTCGATATTCTCGTTTAAGAAATCAGCTTCCATTAATGAATTCCTCAACACAAACTTTAATCTCTCTTTAGCAAAATCAACTTCGTCTATCAAAAGATACGATTCAATCTCTTCCCTAATTTGTGGAATAGTATTTTTCAGCTTTAATGTCATATTATAAATATCGTTTCTTATTTCCTTCAATTTTGATTTTTCTTCGTACAACCTTTCAGTATTAATCTCACTATCGACAATAAGAATTTTTTTGAATAGGTAATCCAAACAAAGGTAATATTTAGTTTTAAATAAATAGGCTTTTTTAGCTCTAATTTCACCTTCAAAAAAATGATTACTTATTAAATCATGAAGTATAGGAAATATATCTTCCTTTAATCTTAAAGGCTCTGCTCCAAAAGAACCTCTATATTTCTTAAAAATATCGGAGAGGGATATTATACTATTTTCATTAAGTTTTTCATAAATTTCCTGAATAATAACTTTTTTTCCTTGAGCTAAATTTTGAGTATATTGGTTAAATTCTAATGTATTATCAACTTTTTTTAATGTAAAGGTGTAATTCAAATTGATATATAACACAATTTCTTCTAACCCATGGCTTATCCCAAATGTATTTTTAATTTGGTTTAAATCGATGAAACTCTTCGTCTCTAAATGCTTAAAAACAACTCTTTCAATCTCTTCGATAAAACGGTTCCAAATTATAGATAAAAGTATTACTAATTGGGTAACTTCTCTTAAAACTTTTAAATTCCAACCTGATGTTTCTCTAAAAATATGATCCAGTTTTTCTGTGATAAAGGAATAAATCCTTGCAGGATTATAATCAATTAACCAAGAATAAATCTGGAGAATGTTAACTATCCAAAAAGTCGTGTCGATATCTCCTTCTTCGTAAAGAAAACTAAAACCACCATTCTCTTTTTGGAATTGGTAGAGATATTGTATCTCTTTATCCCTTACTTCTGAATCTAATTCAAAGAATTTGAGGCTTAAAAACTTATACAAAATCGAAGAATCCTTTTTCCTTTCTTTTAAATACGATCGAAACTGCTCCTTGAATAGTCTTACATCTGTGCCTATAAGTAGAAGACTTTCGGTTACATAATAAAATGTTTTTCCTTGAGGACCATCATTACATTCCATACAACTTTTATCAAGGCAGTGTAGGAATCCATTGTTTCTTTTATGGTCATAAATGAAATTTTTTATTTGTCGAACTACAACATCCTCTCCTTTAGAGGAAAGATACTCTTTTAAAATACCTAATAGTTCTAAACTAGCTAACGCATAGTATAAAGACCAAATGTCGGGTGTTTTTGAAGAGTGTGGAGAGGATCTAAAACCTAATTGATCTTTTTCGATAATCCCAACTTCGCATCCTTTTATGAAATTTAAATATTCTTCACGGAAGACATCCACTTTCTGCTTGATATATTTCCTAAGCAGTAGAAACCAATAAATGTTTTCCAAATTTAAAGAACCTTCATTGAGTAAGCTTTCATTATAGTATTGATATAACTCCAAAACTTTCTCGTAATTACTTAAATAAAAATTTCCAACATCATTTCTTTTTGCCAGAACAAAAGATTTGAACGGTTCTTTTTTGAATTCCGTTATATATGGGTATGCCGTCTTATTTTCTACGTTTGTCAACTAAAAAATCCCAAAGTTCTTTTCTATTATAATAAAAATTTTAGAATTTATTTTTTTACTATTGTTTTTCTTTTCAGTTAAAAAAAATCTTAAAAGAGATGAAAATTTAAAATTTCAAATACATTTCAGAGAATGATTTATTCTAATTTTCAAATTAGGATTCAAGGAGTTTGAAATTATTATAACAGTGAAAAAAAAAAATATCGGGTGGTTATGTAGCTATACACCGTTAGAACTAATTTATTCAGCGGGATTTCTTCCTTATCGCATCATCGGTCATTCTGAACCTCCTCATAATGCTGATTCTTACATTCATCCTAACTTTTGTCAATTTGTAAAATCTACAATCGATGTAGCAATTGATGGAGGTTACGACTTTCTTGACGGTGTGGTTTTCGTTAATTCTTGCGATGCTATGCGACGCCTTCACGATGTATGGAAAAGGTACGTACCTACGAAATTTATACATATTTTAGATATTCCTATGGGAACGTTATCGTTGGGAGCTGAATATCTTAAGGAGGAGTTTATTAAGC
>JAGXOB010000140.1 GCA_019894735.1 Promethearchaeota archaeon
CTAATAAGGAATCATTTTGTGTCATCGAGGATAACCAAGAATTGGTAGAAGACCTAATTAATTCAAGTTGTCCCGTAGTTGTAGGAGATCCTACGGAGACCATCAATCTTGAGTATGCAAATATAAAACGTGCAAAAGAAGTCTTCATTGGCATTGACGACGCTAGAATTGCTATTATCTGTACGGAAAAGATCCGCAAAGTCAACCGAGAATGCCCAATATATGTGCGTGCGTTTGAGGATCATGTTCAAGACTATCTCAAGCAACCTCCGTTAAACGCAATTTCCTTTTCCACATCGAAATGGGCGATGGATGGCATCCGAGGGTGGATCAAGGGTAAAAAAGGAAATGCTATTGTAATTGGACGAGATACTTTGACTCATCGGATTGCTTATAACATTTCTTTACAATCGGATCGGGAAGTGTTCCTATTTGACGACGAGCACGATGGAATTGAGTTTAGTGTAAACGATCGATTACACTTCGTGGAAGAATTCGCATGCTATTTAAGTGATTTACAAGCTCACGTAAATTTAGAGGATGTTACTCAAGTATTTATATGCTGGAAACGAGATTCAGAGTTTGACGAATCACTTTATCTTACTTCAAAGCTTAGATTACGCTATCCTCATATAGAAATATTTGTGAGAATTTTTGATGAAGAACTTTTAGGTTTAGTTGAAAACTATAAAGCTAAAACCTTTTCGACATCCTCGAATGCTTTTAAGATGCTTCAAAAACAAGTACCTTCATATTCCGCAATCGCCCCTAAATTCGATGAGTGAATTTCAAGAATTTTTTTCTACTTTTTCTATTTATAATAAAAATGAAATTTGATTTATCGGATATAGGTAAAAAATTGATAAGTTTTGCTATACTAGAAAGTTTAAATGAATATTAGGAAAATTACAATTAACAAGTTGTGGATATAAGTTATGAGTATGGAAGGGAAGATATGCATAGTAACTGGTGCAAACTCCGGTATAGGCAAGGCGACAGCCATTGGTTTAGCAAAAATGAACGCTACAGTAATAATGCTGTGTCGTAGTAAAGAAGCTGGAGAGGAAGCACAAAAAGAAATAATTGAACTTACGGGGAATAATAAAGTGGATTTAATGTTATGTGATTTATCATCTCAGAAGGAAATTCGAAACTTCGCAATTGAATTCCAGAAGAAGTATAAAAATTTGCATGTACTTATAAATAACGCTGGAGTTATGAAAAAACAAGGAACAGAATCCACTGATGGGTATGAGATGAATTTTGCCGTAAACCATCTCGCACCATTTCTCCTTACGAATTTATTACTTGAAATCTTAAAAAAAAGCGCTCCAAGCCGTGTGATCAATGTAAGTTCCGCTGCCCATAGAATGGCAAAACTAGATTTTGACGATCTCCAGAGTAAAAATAAGAAAATGCGGTTAATGACTATATACGGAAACTCAAAATTGGCGTTAATGCTAGTTTCATATGAATTGTGCCGAAGATTAGAAGGGACAAAGGTAACGGTTAATACAGTACATCCTGGTATGATTGATACAAATTTAGGTCGAGACATGTCTAAATTTAGTCAGAAATTTGGAAAGAGCCTTTTTAAAAAGCCAGACGTAGGCGCCGAAACTTCGATTTATTTAGCGTCGTCTTCAGAAGTAGAAGGAATAACAGGTAAATATTATACAAAAAAGGAGCAAAAACAGGCCTCTAAAGAATGTTACGACGAGGAAAACGCCAAAAAATTATGGAAGATAACCGAGGAGATGACAGGGCTCTAAATTTTAAATCTTAATATTTTTAATTTTATTTTTCACTTAGTTCGTGTAGTTGTGCACCACAAGCTTCACAATACGCGATAGAACCAGTCATCATTTGTTTTACGAGATCACTGGGTAGATTTTCTTCACATTCTGGGCAACTTTGAGGATTTACGGCATTTTCAAACTCAGAGATAGGTAGGAAAGTATATGAATGTCAACATCAGTGATGTTATAGATTTTATTATTAATTACTTTGACTTTAAAAATGTAATCTCCTCCTTCTATTTGACCTCCGCGAGTCACGCGAACGGTGTGAGATTCCTTACTTGAGTGTTTACCACCAAAAATGATCAGTTTTTGTGAAAATTGCCGGTAAATTGATCATTCCCTCCCATCCTCTCCTATCAAAGATGTGAGTAATTGTTTTAAAGGTATTTGAATTATTAAAATCTGTAAGAAATGAATTAAGACTATTAGGTGACGAGCATTACAGATAAAATTGATAAAAATGGAATTGTCAAAGAATATTACGAGAAATTAGAAGTAATGGGTTATCAAGGTAAAATTGTTTCCGCCAAAAATATTCCAGATTTGCAGAAATCTGTTAAACACCTTTACGAAGAAAAATTATTGGATCCTATTTTCTATGGAGAATATAAAGACTATTTCGAGTTTCAACCAGAGGTAGAATTCGGCGAAATTTTATCTCTTTTTATAATAACAGTTCCACAACCTCAATATAAAGTTATTTTTCATTGGAATAAAAAGGAAATTCCCCTGATAATTCCACCCACATACCTTCACAGCAGAGATGTGATCAATCGAGTAAAAGCGTTTTTAACAGAAATATTAAAACCAAAGGGTTATAATGTGGAATTTGCGCTAGTTCCTCAAAAAACATTGGCAGTACGTACTGGATTGGCAGAATATGGAAGAAACAATATTACGTATGTGCAGGGGATGGGTAGTTTTCATCGACCCTCTACATTTTATTCGGATTTTCCTTATGACAATGACGATTGGCAGGAATTATGTATGATGGATTTATGTAAAGAATGCTCAGCATGCATTCGGGCATGTCCAACTGGCACTATTACTGAGGATCGTTTTCTCATACATGTTGAACGTTGTTTAACGTTTCATAACGAACATCCTGCAGAAACATCATTTCCCGATTGGATTGATCCTTTATGGCATAACTGTTTGGTTGGATGTATGCATTGTCAAAAAGTTTGTCCTGCAAACAAAAAAGTTATGAATTGGGTAGAGCCGGGACCAACATTTAGCGAAGAAGAGACTAAATTGCTCGTAAGTGGAGCAAAAGTTGAAGAACTTCCAGTGGAAACAAGAAAAAAAATTGAAGAACACGATTTGGAGAATTATTTGTATGTTTATCCCCGTAATTTGGGTGTTATTCTCAAAAGATACTAATCTATATTCTTACCCTTTATCTTTGATTTCGAATATCGAATAAGTCCCTAGAGCTTTCGCTACAAGTTGACCGTCATTCATTATTTCGGAATCCATTGTAACAATTTTCTTGCCTTGATGTATTACTTTAGTATCGCAATTTAGACTCCCTGTTTTAACGGCTTTAAAATAGTTGATTTTGATTTCAATTGTCGCACAAAGTTCGTTTTTACCTAAATTAGTATAAGCTGCAGCTCCCATACCCGTATCTGCCATCGAATACAACACACCACCGTGAACTACCTTGTGAGGATTGAGCAATTTGTCAACAACTTCTAAAGTGCATTGAGAATATCCTTTTTCAAGCTTTGTAAATTTTAAACCAATTAAATCTCCAAACGGATGGAAGCCTTCCATATTCAGTGGAACTTTTTTTGACATACTAGGGTTTAATAAAATAATGTTTAAGAATCTTCTGTTAAAAACTGCTTATTACCTTGGTTCAAACCCTCTCTCCTAGAATCCAGAATATTTAAATACGATATAGGATAGTACTATATCGAACCAAAAAAAAAAATTAAATCAAGGTGAATGCTATGGATAAAATGTTATCGTTTTGTGGAATTAACTGCATCGAATGTCCCGCATATGTAGCAACTCAAAAAAATGACGATGAAGAAATAAAAAAGATAGCAAACGAGTGGTCAAGTGACGCGATGAAATTCACACCTGAGGAAATTTATTGCGACGGTTGTTGTAACGAAGATCGACATTTTAGCTGGGTTCCTAACTGCGATATTAGAATTTGTTGCACAGAGAAAAAACTAGAAAATTGCGCTTACTGTGACGACTATTCTTGCAACACTCTAAAAAATAGTCTTGATAAATCTCCGAGCGCTAAGCAAAATTTAGAAGAGATTCGACAAAAACTATAATTAATATTAAAGAAAACAAAAAGGTTTTCATAATGGATGTAGAAGAAGTTAAAAGATCGGGATTAAAATTAATGGAAGAATCAAAAGCTGCATATTTGACGACAATTGATTCAGATGGTTTTCCAATAACCCGAGCAATGTTTAATTTAAGAAATAAGGAGCAATTCCCTGAATTTACAGAATTATTTCAGAGTCAGCTAAATAAATTTACCATCTATATAACAACGAATACATCGTCAAGTAAAGTTGCTCATCTAACCAAAAATCCTAAGATGTCGGTTTATTTCTGCGACGCAGAAGACTTCAAAGGTTTTATGTTAGGAGGTTCAGTAGAAATCGTTGATAATATCGAGTTAAAGAAGAAAATTTGGTTGGATTGGTGGACGCGATATTATCCAGAAGGCGTGGAAGATCCAGATTATACGTTACTTCGATTGATACCTAAAAACGCCAGGTTTTATCACAAATTGAACCAGGAAAAATTTGAACTATGAGTGAAAAAATGAAGGATCAGCGTGAAGGCGGCTTCCTCATAGCAAAAATACACCAGATCACTAACCGAATGTTTACTCAGATGTTAAAGGATTATGGAATTGAAGAGGTAAACCCCGGTCAAGGACGGATATTATTTGCTCTTTGGCAGGAAGACGATATCCCTATCCGCGAACTATCAATAAAAACTCAATTGACTAAATCTACGCTAACAACTATGCTCAAAAGGCTTGAGGCAGCAGGATTTCTTACGCGAAATTCAGATGAGGATGATGAAAGGATAACCAAGGTTAAACTTTCCGTAAAGAGTAAGAATCTTCAAAAAAAATTTGTAGAAGTATCAAAAATGATGACCGAAGTGTTTTACGGAACGTTTACCGAAGAAGAAATAGATCGATTTGAAGGATACCTAAGACGGATTTTAGACAACCTAATAAAAACTAAATAATTGAATTTTATTTTTTTTAATTGTTTATTTTTTCGATAATTTTGTTAGAATTTGAGCCTTTAACGCTTATAAGACTGTTAAATATGTCTTTGTTTCTTTTTCCAGAAAATTTTGATGTTAATTTTTTTTTGGAAATTACATTTTCCAGATTTAACAAAATTTAAAAATATAAGTTTTCTTATTGTTGAATATAGAACAGTAATAATAATTATGGAATCATTGTTAAAATGACAGAAGAAAACGAAATAATAACTTTTATGGATAGTATTTCAATTAAGCATATTGTAAATCTGTCTATTGTAGATATGGTAATGCTACAACTATTACTAAAACACGAAAAACCCGTAGTTAGACACATTCTTTATAATGAAATATCTCAATTTTTAACCCGAGAAAAACAGAAGGTAGCAAAATCAATAAAATTCAATACCAGTTCCCCTGGATCAAAAAAATTTAGAGAACTCCTCGATAATGACAAGAAATTCTCTACATCAAGTTTTTATAATAGTTTAAAAAATCTTGAGGGTAAAGGACTCGTAAAGTCTAACAAAGACGAAAAAGAAAAAATAGTGTCGATCGAAGCTACTAAATACACGGAAATTCTAATAAATACAATAACAAAACACGTTATAAGGTTTGGATTAATTGAAGCTGAAAAGAACCAACTTTTTCCAGATATTATAGAGGAAGTAATAGAGGAAGAAATTTTCAAAGTTAAGGAGATAAAGAAATTTGGTACTGCGCTTTACATATCTTTTAGTGATTTTGTTAATACTAAATGCATAAAATTTCTTTTTCAAGCAACTGATAATTTATTTGTTTTAATAAATGAAGAAGTATTTGAAAACATATCTAAGATGGGCTTAGAAAATATACAAAACACTTCTGTTTTCAACAAAACTATTAGAGAATCAGATAATTTCTTCGATGCGGTTATTGTAC
>JAGXOB010000141.1 GCA_019894735.1 Promethearchaeota archaeon
GTGTAAAAGTTCATTCAGGAATTCACCTAGTTAAAATTCCAAGAGATATAATGAAACTGGCTTCCTTTATGCAGGATTTTAATGAAAAAATTCCTTTATTCATTCATTTTACTCCAAAATTTTCTGCTTTTGGGGGAATAAGCAGCAAGGATCTAGCAAAACTAGCAAAAGATTTCCCAAATTTATCTATCATCATAGGCCATGCCGGTTTAGCTATGGAATTTGCGATAGACCTTGGGTTGAGCTTAAGACAGTACAAAAATATATATTTTGAAACTTCTTGCTCTATACCTTATGCTCTATTAAGTTTAATAAAGATGGTAGGTCATAAACGGTTGTTATTTGGTTCAGATGCTCCAGTTACTAACCCTTTAAAGCTTGAAATTGATAAAATATTATGTTTGCCCATTACGAACGATCAAAAGCAAGATATTTTCTATAACAATGTTAACAGTATAATTTGAAAGAAAATCAAAATTTGGCAACAAATTTGATATTTTCTGAATAATCTTCCAAATCTTTCGCTGATAGTTTATCTTTATTGATGAATTAATTTTATTTCGACTTCAAATTAATTATCGGAAAATTAATTTGGAATTAAGTCGATTATTTCTGTTTTAATAATATAATATATAAGGGTAATTGTGTAATCTAGAATTATAATTAAGTTAAAAATTAAACGAGTGGATAGTGTGAAAAACTTAGGGGATGATAAACACTACGCGGAAAGCAATAATTATGATATAGTAGAAGTGTCAAAAGTTAACGACAAAATTATTAAAAAACTATTAGATTATCTGAAATACGATATATCAGATAGCTTTTTCATATCCTTTCAAAGCCTATTAAAACTGGGAAATAAAGTGCCAGAAGCAACAATTAAAAATATCATAACTGAACTAGACCAAACTCATAATTTCAAGAAGGAATTATTTCAATTTATTTTAAATTTTACACAAGATGATACCGTTGAATATCATTTGTTACCCCAAATTTATAGCCCCGATTTTATCGTTAGGGCACGAGCAGTAATGAAGATTAAAGAAAACAATGATATTCGATATCTAAAGTTCCTTCTCCCGCTTTTAGACGACCCTGACGATTCGGTAAGGTGGAGCGTAATAAAATTCCTATCCCAACATATAAATAATCCAATAATCCATTATGAATTGAAAAAACATCTAAATAAGGAGTTAAACCCCATCATTTCTGAAAATTTAAAAGATGTATTTGAAATGAAATTATGACTCTTTTAAAGAACTAAAATCTTTTTAAAGTCTTATAATTAATCTGTTCTTTGATTCTATTTTTTCAATAAAAAGTAAAGAATTAAAAAAGACATTTTTAATTATATATATGAATAGGATTTAAGACCCGATATAAAAAATTTAAACTAATAAACAAGGTTGAAGGGACAAAAAATAAGAAGGTGTAAAAGATGACATCGTATGATTATACATTTAAGATTTTACTTCTCGGTGACGCTTCTGTGGGCAAAACTTCCTTTACTAAGCGGTATTGTTACAATCTTTTCAATCCAAGCGAAAGATTAACAATTGGAGTGGACTTTCATGTAAAGACAATTGATTTATTTGGAAAAAAGATAAAACTCCAGATATGGGATGTCGGTGGAGAGGAACGATTTAGATTTTTATTACCTACATACTGTTTAGGGGCAAATGCCGCATTTTTATTATTTGATGTTACCCGATCTCAAACGTTAGATAATATTAGTGAATGGACTAATATTGTCCACCAGAAGAGTGGAGATATTCCCATCATGCTTGTTGGGGCTAAAATCGATCTTGGGGACGATCAACGCGAAGTTCCTCGAGAGCATGGAATAGATGTAGCAGAAAAGAATTACATGTCCTCATTTGGCGAAATCTCAAGTAAAACTGGCAAAAATGTAAATAAAACATTTGAGGTTTTGACCGAACTTGCATTAGAAAAGATTAAAAATAGGTGATTGAATGTCCGAACGCGAATTTTTAGCTCTCAGCGCCCTATTTGATGCGATAGGTATTATCGAAAAAGGTATAGAGAAGATATACCACTATTTGTTACAGCACAAAAGAATCGATAATTTAAAGGAAGTTAGCACGCAGTTCGATCTAACTTTAAAGAGAGGTTATAAAATTTGCGCAGTATTGAACGATTTAGGACTCGTTCAAATTTACGACAGACCAATGAAGATTTTAGCAAAAAGCCCTACTATAGCGATTTGGCAGAGAATTATAAACGACAGAATTGAGGAGTTGTCAACACTTTTTCAGGAAAGGAAAGAAAAAGCAGAAAGTGCGTTAGAAGATTTCATACAAAATTATAGTTTTACCGAGCCAGTTACTCAAGAATTCGTTGAATTTATTAACTACGACTTAAATAACTTCGATGAAACCTATATTTCTTTTATGGCAGAAAAGGAATGTAAGATTGCGTTAGGAATAAGATACGAAAACAAACTAAGTTCAATGATTAAAAATTATGGAATCTCAAGATTACCAGAAGATTTAAATGAAGCTATGAAATCCGGAATGACAAAAATTAAAGAGAATCTGGTCAATGTTAACATTCAAGTTATTTTTAGCACTGAGTTAATTAAGGAACTGCTATTAAGCGAGGAATTTAAACTAGTTTCTAATTATCTTGAAAGTTACGATCTAAAATTTAAGAACATCGATATTAGGGTCACAGACGAGGATTTTAGCAATTTTAATCTCACTGACACTGAATTAATTCAACCTAGTTTCGATCCAACAAATAAATTAATCGGAGCTTACATTTCTCGGAATACAAACATATACCAAATCTTTTATGAGAAATTTAATGAATTATACGAAAAAGGAATACCCTTAACTCAATTTTTAAAAGAAGAAAAAGATATTAAAGAAGAAGCTTATTCTAAGACCCAACTATTTGGATTATGCTTGTTGTAAAAAAGCTTAAAGTCTTAAAAATCAGAGTATGGTATTAAAAATATAAAAAAAAATTGTATTTCTTAAATGTTTAATCGTATCTCTTATATGTGAAAATTAACCAGATAAATCCTAAAACGCCAACGGCAGCGGCAACAATTGTTACGTAATTTGGCCAATATGTGAGATCAAATGACCCTGGAGCAGATATCCATCCTATTATCGCAGTAATACCAACTGCCGCCATTATGCTAAGAACAACCAATCCCATTCCCATTGCATATTCTTCTTCTTTAAACATGCCTATTCCTGATATTAAACACCAGATACCTAACAATAATGAAACCATGCCTTGACCCCCGAAAATTGAAAGCGCTTCATCCACTCCAACCCCTGTAAGCCATCCTGGAGCATAAATGCCTGCCCAGGCTAAAAATTCCATTACTGCTTTAAAGATAAATAGCAGACCGATTATTATCATTAAAAAATTTAAAAGTTCATTCGAATCTTTCTTCTTTTCTTTTTTTTCACTCATTTTAAGTTAACCCATTTCATTTTTAATTAAAATTAGATGTTGAGTATGAAAATAACTTTTCACCTATATAAATATAATTTATTAAGATTATAAACTTGATGATAAATACTATGTAGCCTTAATAGTTTCTTTTAAGTAAAATTATTTAACTTCTAAAGACATTTTAGTGTATACTATATCGGATTTTAGAATTAATTAAAAATGGAAAAGTTTTTATCCCCAGAAACAATATATTCTGGAGTGGAAAGTAAAGAAATTAGTAGAAATATTGCTGTTTATCAATTAATTTCTTTAGTTGAAGGAAGTAATATTCCTAAGATTCGTTCTAAGTCAATTTCGATTTTAAATAAACTAAACGTTCACGATCCTAAACTTTTCAAGATAATAGAAAATTCTCTTTTATCGGATGAGTCTCCAATTGTAAGAAGTTCCGCTGTGAACCTTATTGGATGCCAATTTTTAAAAGAGGGATTAGATACACTAACGTGGGTAGTCCAACACGAAAAATCACCTTTAGTAATAAAAACCATTTTTGATCTAAATTTAGAACTTACTGATAAGCGATTAAAGTCACTAAATAAAGAGTTAACCGATTATTTAGCGAAGTTAGCCTTAACTATTGGCATTGTTCATAATGAAGCGAGGTTTATTTTAGATTTAGAGTGTATTTTTGCCTACACAGAAGAAAGCTATGATCTCGAATTAAGGTCTTACACATTTTTTACAAAGCTTAAAGATCAAAAACTTGAGGAATTTTGGTTAACTATAAAAAACAAGCACATTGAATCTTTGAGTTTTAATTATTTTAATTGGAAATATATGAAAAAAAACCCTGGTTTGTTTGATTCTATATCTAATTTTCAAGATTCTACTGTATACTTAAATTTACTTAGAAAATCCTGTTTAACTTATGAGGAACATCTCGTAATACCCGAATCAATTTCCTTACTTTCAAAACTTAAAAAATTAAATCTAAGTAAAAACAACATTCGAAAACTACCAAAATCCATGTTTTTACTTTCTAATCTTAAATATTTGGATTTGAGTTATAACAAATTGAGTGAAATCCCCGCAGAAATTACGCGTTTAAAATTTTTAACGACACTGAGAATCCAAAACAATCAAATCAATAACATTCCTAAAGTTGCAAAAGAATACTTAGGTAAGCTTAAGAAGTATAAGATTTAACCTCTTCACATCTTTATTAAAGATAATTATTTAAGTAATAAAATTCAATCTTAAAATCAATATCACAATTTAAGTTAATGGTGTAAAAATTTGGAAGAAAAAAAGAATATAATAAGTGGTGGCGATGTGCTTGTTAAAGCCTTGCTAGAAGAAGATATTAAGTATTTATTTGGGATTATTGGCGGTCAATTTTTATCTATGTTTGATGCCGTATACAAATGGGGGCGCGAAAAGGGCATTAGTACCGTTATGTTTCGACACGAACAAGCAGCAGCACACGCAGCTGACGCTTGGGCAAGAGTGTCTAATAAACCGGGAATTTGTTTCGGAACTGTTGGTCCTGGCGCAACCCAACTCGTTCCAGGTGTAGGTGCAGCGTGGAGCGATAATATACCGATGATCGTCTTAGTACCCCAGGTGAATAGTAAATTTTCTGATTCATTCACTCTACAGGGGAATCTTGACCAGGTTACGATGTTTAAACCAATTACTAAATACCAGAAATCAATTCGAACGATAGAAGAAATTCCTGATGCAGTTCAAAAAGTTTTCCGGGAGGCTACCAGTGGCCGACCAAGACCAGTGTTATTGGAGATATACGAGGACGCGTTTTTAAGCCAGAAAGAAGAGAGCGAAATTAAAATTATATCCCCCGATCAGTATCGATGTATTGAAAAACCAGCTGTGAGCAATGAATTAATCCAAAAATCTTTAGAAATGTTATTAAAAGCTGAGAAGCCTTTAATCGTTTCTGGAGGTGGGGTGTCAAGATCAGAGGGATGGGACGAACTTCAAGAACTTGCTGAATATTTAAAAATTCCTGTCATAACAACTCTTATGGGTATTGGTACAATTTCAAGTAAGTCAGAAAGCTTTGTTGGAACAAGTATAAATGGGGTGGGTTTAAAAGCAGGCCCAGAAGCTGATGTAGTTCTTGCTCTCGGATGTAAGTTTTCCTATATTATGGGTCACGGTGACGAACCATTTTGGAAAAATTCTCAAAAGATGATACAAGTGGATATAGATCCAGGAATAATAGGGCGAGCTAAACCTATCACACTAGGCGTTGTAAGCGACTGCAAACAGTTTTTAAAGCAGATTCTTGAAGCGGTTAAAAAAGGTCAAAAAGTTGAAAACCGCGAGTGGCTAAATGAATTAGTGAGTTTGAGAAAAACGCAGATGGCTGGTATGATGAAAAAAGCAACGAAAGATAAAATCCCAATATTACCTCAAAGATTAGTCAAAGATGTTTTAGAATTCATGGATGAGGATGCGATATTTATCAACGATGGTGGGGATATAGCTTGTTACACTATAGAACAAATAGA
>JAGXOB010000142.1 GCA_019894735.1 Promethearchaeota archaeon
TCAAAAATTAATCTTAATGGCAATTGATTTGATAAAAAAGGGAGGCACTGTAGTATTAGAGGGTGTTTTTAAAGGTAAAGTTTCATTTCCTATGTTTCTATTGAATTCTAAGGAAGTTAGTATTAAGGGTGTTTTAGGTCATGATCGTGATGACATTCTTTGTGCTATCGATTTTTTTTCTCAGGATAAGATAGATGCAAATAAGTTTATATCTCAAATTATACCAATTCAAGATATTCAAAAAGGGTTTGAACAGTATCTTGATCCTGGAGAGAGAAATTTTATAAAAGTTGTTATTAAATTATAGGGTTGAGAATTCAATCTGATTTATTTTTCGTATAATTTTGATGTAATAATCTCGTCAGCAATTTGATGAAATGCTTCCTCAACATTTTGACCATTTTTAGCAGATGTAAAAATGGTTGCTTTTACATTGATGTTTTGAGCTAATTTTTTAATTTCACTTTTAGATACAATAGGTTTCAGATCTATCTTATTAACAACTAAAATTTTAGGAATATCTCCACAAAATTTTTTGAGATCTGGATTCCAAAACTCTTTTAACTGCTCAAAAGTATTTCCTCTAGAAAGATCTCCGACAATTAGAGCACCATGAGCACCTTTATAATATAAATGTCTCATTTTAACCCATTTTTCTTGACCAGCAATATCCCAAATTTGGATTGAAACGTCAATATCTGAGTTTAAGATTAAATCCTTAACAAACAAGTTCGCACCTATCGATACTCGATAATCACTAGTAAAACGACCAGATACAAATCTTTTTATTAAGGAAGTCTTACCTACTCCTGCTTCTCCTATTATAATAACTTTGAAACGATAAACCATTATAATAAAAAAATTTCTGTTAGATATTTTTATTTATTTAGCAATTAACATTATAAGAAGTTATAAATAGTTTATTAATTAAATCCTAAAATGTAAATCAATTATTATTCTTAGTAATACTGAAGAGGATATTTAAATGAAGACTGGTATTGTATATGATCCCATTTATTTAGAGCATCGTATTGGCGTTCATGTTGAATCTCACGAAAGACTTATTGGTATCATGGATTTGATAGAGGAGAAACACGTCTTGGAAAATCCAGATTTTAAGTTAATCAAACCTAGAAAAGCGACTACAGAACAGATTAAATATGTACACCAAGAAAGGTTAATTAATGAGGTTAAAGAAGTTAGTGAAGTGGCAAAAATTACTGGACATATTCAAAATCTAGATATGGACACCGCTGTGTCTGCTAAGACATATGAAGCTTCGTTATACAGCGTGGGTGGTAATTTAAATGGAATTGACAGCATATTGGAAGGTAAGGTTGATAATGCATTTGCTTTAGTTCGACCCCCAGGCCACCATTCAAACTCTTATAAATGTGCGGGTTTTTGCATATTCAATAATATAGCTGTTGCTACTGAATATCTTTTAAAAGAAAAGAACATTAATAGAGTTGCAATAATTGATTGGGATTGTCACGCAGGAAATGGGACTT
Organism: Promethearchaeota archaeon; assembly: GCA_019894735.1. Next base: position 1,512 of record JAGXOB010000142.1, read on the forward strand.
CTGATATTTTTTATAACGGTTCTGAAAATGGTGAAGTTATCTTCTTTGACTCGCACCAGGATGGAAGGACTCTTTATCCCGGGACAGGATTCATTAACGATCTTGGAAATAAAGCTGGAGAGGGAAAAATTATAAATTTTCCTATGCCTCCAAGAGCAGGTGACGATGTTAACATAATATTTTTTAATGAAATTATTGCTCCAGTTTGCGACGAATTTAAACCAGAATTCATACTGATTTCTGCGGGATTTGACACGCATTGGACTGATAGACTTACGAATATGGGATGGACTTACCAAGGTCCAGCAAACTACTTAAAAAAAATAAAAGAAATAGCCAAAAGATATTCCAAAGATCGAATTCTAATTACTTTAGAGGGGGGATATGAGATTGATAAACAAGCTATGGCAGTATATAACTGTCTACAAGTTCTTAATAGTAAGGACCTGCTAATAGAAGAAAAATCTAGAGAATCTGATAACGAAGTTCTAAATTATGTCAATAACAAAGTAATCCCTAAATTGAAGGATTCTCTAAAACCTTATTGGAATTGCTTTTAATTATTGAATTACCAATCAAAACTTATCATACATTTGTGCTATAGTTTATAAACAAAATTCACTATTAGAGTTACAAATAATGTAATTTTTAGGATTAAACATTAGAGAAGATAAATATGTCGGATGAATATGAAAGGGATGACGAAGATGAATATAAACCTCGTGGTCCTCCCCCTGGCCTACCACCTACAATGCCTCCCCCAACAATGCCTCCACCTACAATGCCTCCCCCAACAATGCCTCCTCCCGCACCCTCATACGAAGCTCCAGTTTATGAACATGTTCCTACGATCCCAAGTGGTCCTTCACAAGCAGACTATAATGCCGTAATCTCTCAAGTTCAAGAAAAGGACAATGCATTAAGTCAAATACAATATCAAATTAACCAAGCAAATGCCGAATGTGCTAATTTAAACGCACAAAATATGGCCAAAGATAATCAAATAAACCAATTAACAGGACAAATTCGGAGTCTTCAAACAACAATAGAAGGTTTCCAAGCTCAAATTACTCAAATAAACAACGAGAAAGCTCAATTACAAGCTCATATTCCTCAGTTAGAGAGTCAACTTCAACAAGTTCAGCAGCAAAGCATGAACTTACAACAACAAATTGGACCATTACAAGCTCAAATTAGCAAGTTACAAGAAGAATCAGCTTATAAAGATAAAAGAATCCAAGAATTAAAAGAACCTAAGGCGGTAATGCCCTCAAGCTTAGCTCAAGGAATCACTTCCCAATCTCCAACACTTGGAAACACTCCTTCTTTTGGCACCTCCCCAACTTCTTCTCCATCAACAGCACCTGCACCTAACATAGGTGGAGGAATTGGATTAGGTAGAAGAATCTGTCCTAATTGTGGTGCTACTGGATTTGCAATTAAAGAGGTAGAGGATAAATCAAAAATCTTGAGTTACATCCCCAAACCTCAATACGCAAAGAAGAGTATTTGTACAAAATGTGGTTTTGAATTTTAAATTTTTTTTATTTTTCACCTTTTTTAAATATGTTTTATTAACGCCCACAAATCAATTTTTAACGGATTTAAATTATTTTTATTCAATATTTCATATCAATCTGAATTATTAGGAAAATTATTTATAGTATAATTTTAATTAATATTGCAAACTTAATATGGAAAAGTTAAGGGTATAATAGAGTTAATATGTCAGAATTTCGTGAAGATTTATTAGCAACCGCGATCAATACTAAACGAATTATAAAAATCCTCCTTACAGCTGTTTTGTTAGTCACTGCGTTTGCTTTTTCAATGGTTTTCTTTAACCTGCTTTGGGACACTCAAAGACCTCCTCCAAGTGACCGATTATCTGAAGCAGAAGAAGAAGATGTTGTTTTGATAATGCCTCCTTTTCCTTATAATCTATCTGATTTTCAAGATATGTTTTCAGATCAAAATCTAACTGCAGACCAACTGAGTGACCTATTGGCTGCTTTACAAGATATGTTTGATGGTGATGTTGACGATTTAGATTTATCTAACTATACACAAGCTCTAGCAGCTCTTATGGGTTCTGAAGTTGAAGTATTTAGAATTTACGATTATAACGATTTTAACGAAATGCGAACAAAATTATGGAAATACGAAAGTTTTGACGAATACACTGGCGACGGATGGCATTCATCTGCCGCCAAACAGATTTTTGATTTTTACTCTTTCATGAATTATTTTATTTATCATTCTGATAAAGATTTACTTTCTTTAAAAATGCCACTTACGCCTAGCGCGGGCATGAATTCAATGGTTATTCCTTCATTATTTCCTAACCCTTACATTATGGAAGGGTCCATTTTACCAGAACCAAATTATACGACAGGTCCTCCATCTTTGTACAAAGACGATTTTAATTGCACTACATTGGATATCGAATTTAATCCTTCTACTCAAGGAAATGTTAGCCTGACTTATGAGTTATTTGGTTTAGATTTGCCAACTGGTGCGGAAATTGACGCAATGGCTGTAGAACCAGTTTATATAGATCCAATCATTAAAAATAAATACTCCCAACTAAAGGGAGATTCCCTTGATATTTATATCAATAATAACGACGATTTTGCTTATTATGTTAATGAAATAAACAACACTATTATAAGCTCTGACAACGCTTTTATAGTTGCTGATAAAATTAGGAATTATCTTCAATATAACTTCATAAGAATTTCAGATCCAAGTCAATACAATCCCGCTCCACAAGGATACGATCAGGTAGAGTGGTTTTGTGAGCAAGGCATTGGGTATTGGGCTGACTTTACATCAGCGTTTTGCGCTTTTGCACGAGTTTTTGGTGTACCAAGCCGATTTATAAATGGATTCAACAGCTATACAACTCAAGAATTCTTTGATATAAATGAGTCGAAAAATGCTTTTGCGATTAAATATAAAGATATGTATACCTGGGCAGAGATATATGTTCCCACAGATACATTTGGAAATGGTAAATGGATACAAATGGATGTATATTACGATAATTACGGAGGAAATCCTCCGAGTTTAGCTAACTATAATTTGGTCTTAAATTCAAACTTTATTGCAGGATATAGAGGTAATACAGCAAATCTTACTGCTACACTGACACTTGATGGTAATCCTGTTGATGGTAGGTCTATAAACTTCTTCGACTTAACCTCTTATCAGAACCTTGGTCAAATTGATACAAAAATTAATGGTGAAGCTTCTCTTTTAATTGATATTGATAATAATCAAGTTGTTGGACCTCATTTCATTTTTGCTCAATTCAATCCTATTGTGAACGCTACTACAAATTATACAGTATATGGGGCTATTGAGGTCAATCTCCAAAGTATTAATCCCCAAGAAGTAAATATATCAATAGATACAATGACAAACATTCAAGGTTATGTATACGATCCTATTGCCAATACAAATGTAGGTGGAACGACTTTGGAGATCGTACTACTTCAAAAAGGCACAAATAATAGAATTGGTGCCCCGCCATTTGATATTACTTATTTTTACGCTGATCCTAATGGTTATTTTGATATTTATATCAATGTTGATCCCTCCGTTCTTGTTGGGCAATATGATATAAGGGTTGATACAAATGGAAGTTGGTATTTTTTTCCATACGCCATTGGATTTGTTAACGATTCAAGTAATAGAATGGATTTTAATGTTACTAAAGGAATACTCAAATATGTGTGGTTTTACATTAATGATGTTCCCTCATTCATCCCAGATTCCCCTGTAGCGGATAGATATACTGATCTAATCCTAAAAGCAAAGGTTGTAAACGAAACAAATTATCCTCTTCCAAATCAAAATGTTCAATTTTTCGATTATTGGAGCGGCATTCAAATAGGGGCGAATACTACAGATGCTAATGGTGTTGCTACATACAGATATTTTGTAAATAACCTAATGAAAACAGGACCTAATTTACTATATGCGAAGTTAGGGATCGAGGAAAATCATTCTTATTTTATATTAAACGAAGAACCAATAATTAATATATTTTCAGGACCAACACCCCGAGAAATTAATCGTACAGCTACTGGTGCCAGCAATACCTTTTTCAATATAGAAGGAGAGCTACTGGACCGTACTACTGGGAGCCCAATTAGGAATTCAATAGTAAATTTAAAACTGCTAAGAGGGGGAATGGATTATTCTCCATATCTGATACCAAGTAGTACGATTTGGACAGATTTTAATGGATATTTTAATGTATGGTTTGAAGTTGCATCGACTACTCCAACGGGTAACTATACCTTAAGACTTGATTTTAACGGTACTATCGATCGTATGGGTCATCCTGATTATCCTGCCTTTTTTACTCTACCCTATATTAATAC
>JAGXOB010000143.1 GCA_019894735.1 Promethearchaeota archaeon
GATCATATCTAAAGAGATTTAGAGTTTCAAGTTGATAAGAAACAAGCGGTTTTCCCTGGAATTCAAAAATACCCTTATCGCTCCCAAAACGTACGCTTTTACCTCCAACTAATATTAAAATAGCGAGGTTTTTTTTAATATTTTTCCTTACTTTTAACACTATATCGATAGACTGAACTTATATTCTATTAAACTAATAATTAAAAACTAATAATATCTCTTAGAATTTCTTAGTGGGTTAAGAATTTCTTAGTGGGTTATGATTAAGTATTTTAGAACGCATATTTAAATGTTTAGGGTGCGACATTTTTCTTATTACTAAGATCCAGCTTTTTAAAACGATTTTTGATATTGACATGTACTAATGATCCACATTAGTGTGTATTGATTTGTGTAAACATTTAAATACTAGAAAAATAATATACTAATTAGAAACAAAAAAATAAAATTAAAAAATAAAATAAAAAATCAAATTGGAGGAAAAAATGATGACTTACAACAAAAATATCGGAATAGACGAAGTTAAATGCAAAATATATTCCCAGGTTTTAACAAGTTCATTTATCAGCCATTAATTATTAATATTTTTTTACTTTTTTATAATACACAAACAAAACACACTAAATCACGATCATAAACAAAAAATGATAAAATAATCAATAAAATTAGAATAAACATTTCAAATATAGAAAAAACTAATAAAAATAGAAAGGAGGAAAAAATAAATGAAAATATCAGGATCGGGAACTCTCTCTAAGATGACCATTGAAGATAATATAGTATCTTCAGGTTCACTCAAAATGGATGGAGATATTGAATGTTTAGGTTTTAGATCTTCTGGTTCTGCGAGAGGAGAAGGAAACCTCACTGTTCACGGAGATATTAAAAATTCGGGCTCTTTTAGGATAATTGGAGCTCTAAATGCAGACGGAAACGCCAGGTTTTCTGGTTCGTCGACCATCGGAGAGGAAATCAATATTAAAGGAGAATTGGAAAACTCTGGATCGTTAAGAGTTGGAAATGGAGTTGAAGCGCTCCAAGGTATTAGATTTTCAGGTTCTACTAGAGTTGATGGTGGATTAAAATCAGACGAAACCATTGAAATTGACGGCTCAACTACGGTTAGGGGTAGTATCAAAGCAAATAACGTGTTAATTGGAACTCAAACCAATTCTGGTGGGAAAAAAGTATCAAAACATCCATATAAAGTGTATGGTAATATATTTTCCGCGAATGACATGGAGATTATTAATACTTTTGTAGAAGGAGATGTTAGAGGTCGAAATGTGATTATTGGTAGGCGTACCGAGATTACAGGAAATATTTATTATATCGAATCCATTGAAATTGATCCAAAAGCTACTTTAAATCACGAACCTATTCAAATTTCTGAAATAACCGAAGATAAAATACAAAAATAGTCAACGAAATATTTGGAGGATAATTATGTATAAAGACTCAGAAAATAACGAAATGAACAATAAAAATGAGAAGGAGTTAGAAAGGATAAGGAGAAATATAACATACGAGCTAGAAGACATTAAAGATGAGCTTATGGAGGAATTAACAGATCTACACGAAGATTTTAAGGACGAAATTGAAGATTTGAATGATACTAAGGAAGAAATTAAAGAAGAGTTAATAGAAGAATTACAAGAATTACTAGATGAGAGGAATTATTTATTACGTGAAATCGGGGATACTGCCAAAGATTTAGAGTCCTTAGGAGAGAATGCAAAAGAGCAAATCGAGAATGCCAGAGAGAAAATTGAACAGTTGAGGACTAAAACAGAAAAACAAAGAGAGAAAATTAAGTATAAAATGCGAAAAAAACTGGAAAAAGCACAGAAAAAGGCAGCAAAACGAATTAATATCTCGGTTGACGAAGATACCAGCGATGAATGGAGAGATTGGTCGGAAGAGTTAGGTTCCTCAGTATCAGAACTGATTCGAAAATCGATGAGATTCGTAAAAAACAACATTGGAGACCTCTCAAAACTTGACGAATTAGGGGAGAGTATCGAACGCGCAGTCAGAGAATCAGGGATAGAGGATTTAGGGGATAAACTAGAGCGTGAGTTTGAGGGGAAAAAAGGCAAACCTAAAATTAAAATTGATTTATCCACTTCAAGCGCTAAATCAACTTCAGACGATAAAAATCGAATTAAGAAGAGAGTTAGGGGATTAATCAAACTACAGAATAGTCTACCAGTCGAAAAGCTCGCTCAAGCACTTAATCGAGCAAATGAAGACGCTGAAAACCTTATTTACGAGTTAGTCGACGAGGGGATTGAAGGATCTCTAGAGGGAGGCGTGTTTAAATTCACGAGTGCTGCTGACGAAGTGATCTCTAAGATTAACGAATTAATTGACAAAATGTAGACACACCTTAAAATTCAAGGGAACCAGGGGATATTGGATGTGTGAATTAAAAAATCAGAGAGTGTCATCTAACGAAGAATTGAACAAATTAATTGTTTTTTTAAGAAAATTTAAACCGAAATTGAAAGAAGAAAAATTTAAGTAAAAAAATAAAAAAAATAAATGAGAAGAAAGATGTGAAAATGAAATGGAAGAATTAGCAAATAATCAGACGTTTAAACGCTACATATTTTTGTGGTCGGCTCAATTGTTTTCGATAATGGGGTCAGCTGTGGTCAATTTTGCCATTACTTGGTGGATTACCGTTTTGACGGGAAGTGCTACTCTGTTATCAATTGGAATTTTTATCTATGTCCTTCCTATGGCGTTTTTGACGCCTGTAGCCGGAGTACTAGCTGATAGGTGGAGTAGAAAGAAATTAGTTGCGATAGCAGATTCGTTGCAAGCTTTAACGACGGTATGGATTATAATACTGTTCACTTTTGACGTTGCAAATCCAGTAGTAGTTATGGTAATAACAGGATTTCGGGGTATCTTTCAAGCGTTTCATGTTCCTACTGTAAATGCAATCACACCTACGATGGTTCCAAAGGATAAAATCAGTCGTATGAACGGTTTTACTTACCTTTTCTCGAGTTTAATTAGCATTGTCGGACCGGTTCTAGGAGCATTGTTATACGAATTATTTCAAGGAGACATATCCCTAATCCTTTGGATAGATGTAATTACATTTATTATCGCTTTCATACCGCTCTTAGTCACAAAAATTCCTGTTGTAGAAAGGTCGATAATCGAAGAGAAAAAAGATTCTTTTCTTTTTGAATTCAAGACAGGTATAAAAACGATAAAACTGATACCAGGGCTTTTAACACTACTATTGCTTTCAATGTTGCTGAACTTTTTACTCATGCCTTTCAACGTTTTATTGCCTTACTACGTAGAAGTTCTTCACGGGGGCTCTGCTGCAGATTTTGCGTTTGTAATGGTATTTTTTCAGGTAGGTATGGTAGTAGGAGCATTGATAACTAGCGTAAAAAAGGAGTGGAAACGTAAAATATTCACTTATTTTGGTTCTTTGATAGTGGTAATGGGAATGATATCTGGATATGCGTTCGCACCGAAGGGTTCGTTCATTTTTTTGGGAATGGGTAATTTTGTAGTAGGCTTCTTGTTACCAATTGGTAACACTATTTACATGACTATTATACAAACTACCGTTCCTAATGATAAAATGGGAAGAGTTATTTCTATTGATCATTCAATATCGTCATTGATAGCTCCATTTGGTGCTTTAATTTCTGGACCTTTGGCCGATGCGATTGGCGCTAGAACAGTATTCCTGGTAAGCTCGATAGTAGGAGTGGCTGCAACTTCTTACACATGGAGCCGAATGAAAGCGAAAAAAATAAATTATAACGACAAAGCCGCTCTTATTGAAGTTGCTGAAAAAATAAGCAATGTTAATGGAAATTACACATGAAATTAATTTTTTTTAATTTTCTTTTTTTTGGGGTTTAAAAAAGTAGAAAGAATAGAAATATAAATTATATATTAATCTTTTTTCTCCAAAAGTTAATCTTTTTACGAACATCTTCAATTTCCATTGAAGACAATAGATTAGGAACCGATCTGAGAGTAGCAATAGTTATACTCATAGGGTTTAATATAGAAACATATCCAATATCTTCCGTAATTCTTGCACGTAGGTATTCTAAGTCGTCTGAGATTTCAGAGCTCAACTTTTTATCTAAGTTATTTAGTACCGCATCAAATAATTCTGTTACTGAACCTTCCATTCTTGCTGCTGGACCGGTTGGTTGTATAGATTTTGGTGAGTCAATAGGTTGAATAGGAACTGCGGGTTGAATTGGAACACTTTCTTCTTGTTCCAAGGGTTTTAAGACACTAGTAGTTTCGAAAGTTTTTATGGGTTCAGGCTGAATTACCGTTTTATTTACATGCTGAGGCATTTCTGGCACTTTAAAAGTAGATTGCTGAATTGGTTGTTGAAATGTTTCTATTTCAGGAGTCGTTCCTATTGAATACCGAATTTCATCGTCGCTAATTTTCTTGCTTTGAATCCAGACATCTTCTAGTAATGGTGCAAAAAGCTTGACGTGTTCGGGAAGAACAGATCCCATCCCAGCAATTTCGATGCCTCCGAATTCTGATTTTGAAGCAGCACATATTACTATTTCTTCAAAATCTCTATTTAATGAATATAGATTTTCTCTAGTATATAATCTTACTTGGATATTAGGATATTTCAGTATTTCAGCTAACTTCTCCTGATCTTTAGGATTGTTCGAATCGAAATTAGTTGAAATTCTAACATTCACGAATTTTTTAACCTTAGATACTGCTACTAAATCAACCTCCTCTAACTTAGGTGTGATAATTTGAAATTTTGCTTTAACACGAGTAAGGGCTTCGTTGATCTGAGCTTTCATACCCTCAACGCTTCTTACAAACCATACATCCTTAAAACTCAGCATCGATGCCGATTTTGAACGCTCCCAGAACTCTGTCATAGTTTTTTCAGATAAATCGAGTTGCAGTAAGATATTTGTCATAATGTCTTCTTCAAGCGTTTTATATATTTCTCTCTGAAAGGTACCTTTTAATTCCTCAATTCCTTTATTAACATCCTCGTAAACCGTTGCAATTCTGCCGTCCAAATCTTCCATCGTTTCTTCCAATCCCGAGACTATGTCAGATAAAAATTTACTTAAATCTACGCTCATTTCACCTGCTACATCGGAGATCGACGCTAATTGTTCGGTGACCTGATCTAAGGTACCTTGGATAGAATTGACGAATTTTTCTCGAAAGTAATCAGTAAGATCTCCAAATTGTTCCGTAATTATCTTGGAAACAATTTTCTCAGCCATGCTTTTTAACGCACCAATTCGAAATTGTTTTTCAAAGGCAATGGAAATCTCCGATTTAATTTTTTCTAAGCGAGTTTCAACCACATCAAATTCTTTAATTACCTCTTCAGGTGCGATCTCTCTCAAGTTAAGGATAAATCCTCTTATTTCTTGAAATTTTTTTACATTTTCGAGTTCTTTCTCTAAATTGCTAAATTGGGCTTTTACTTGTGCCGGTAGATTAGTTTTCATGATGTTTATATAGTTTCTATACTCGTTAAACTTGCCTAATTTTGCTGATTGTTCTTCAATTTCCTTAAATTTTAATTGCAAAGTCTTTGGCGTGGATTCTTGAATCTTTTTTACAATTTCCTTAAAATTCTGTATTTGATTCAATAATGCAGAATACGGTGGTAATGCAATATAAAATGGATTAGCTCCAGGAATTTCGCGAACCAATCCTTTTTCAAGTAGATTTTTAGCTACAACAGCTGCCCTTTCCTCAGAAATATTAATAAGAAGCGCAATTTCGCCTGTCATTACAGGACCTCTTCCTGTTAGGTGAAAATAGGCTTCAATTTCGTCCTGAGATAATCCAATTAACTCAAGTACCTCTTTAGTCGATTTGAATTCAGTGTTAGTCTCAGTCAGTTCTAAAT
>JAGXOB010000144.1 GCA_019894735.1 Promethearchaeota archaeon
TGTAGAAAGAGTACAAGCTTTTCTAAAAAATCCAAAAACTATGCCCCATCTTCTATTACCTGGAATACCCGGAACTGGAAAAACAACGATGGCACTATGTATTGCACGAGAACTTTTTGGAGACAACTGGAAAACTTTTACGTTAGAACTAAATGCTTCAGATGAAAGAGGAATAAACACCGTTCGTGATAGAATTAAAGGTTTTTCACGTTATAGCAGAGCAAGTTTTGGAAATGTACCTTTTGCGCTTATCATATTAGATGAAAGTGATCAAATGACAAGACCCGCTCAAACAGCTCTGAGAAGAATAATGGAAACAAGTTCGAGAACGAGCAGATTTATTTTGATATGTAACTATTCTAACAAAATTATAGAACCTATCCAGAGTCGATGTGCAATATTTCGTTTCTCCAAGCTTGATAAAACAGCTATGGTAGAGCACATTAAAAATATTGCAGAAAAAGAAAAACTACAGGTTTCTTCTGAAGTTGCCAAAAAAATAATTGATTATTCTGATGGAGATCTAAGGTATGCAATTAATGCTTTGCAAACGGCTGCTGCCTATGGAGAAGGAGAGATTACAGAAAAAACAGTACTTCAAGTAGTTGGAGAAGCCAGTCCAAAACAAGTGCAACTAATGCTTACCCGAGCTCTAAGCGGAGACTTTTCAGAGGCAAGAAAAATGATGTATGATCTGATAGGTCAGTATGGTTTTTCAGGTTCAGAAATAGTTCGCCAGGTTCAAAGAGAATTAATGAAAGTTTCGTACCTAACAGATTCTCAAAAAGCGGAATTAACGAATATCATTGGAGAATATGATTACCGTTTAACTCAGGGTGCCAATAGTGATATTCAACTAAGTGCACTCTTAGCACAATTTTCAAAATTCAGAAAATAAGAAAAGGGATCAATAGTTGAGTATCGATCATCTATGGGTGGAAAAATATCGTCCTAAAAGCATTTCTGAGATTTTAGGCAATAATGATGCAAAAACAGCTTTTATTGATTGGTTAACTAATAAAAAACGTAGAAAAAAAGCTGTTTTTTTGTATGGTCCTGCAGGTGTAGGAAAAACAGCATTAATAAATGCGGCGGCAAATCAGTTTGGCTATTCAATTATTGAAATGAACGCAAGTGATACGAGAACAAAGAATGCTATAAACAAAATAGGTAAACCTGCAACGTCATATGCAGCACTTGACAAATTCACTTCTCATTCTACTAAAGGAAATGTCTTATTTTTAGATGAAGTTGATGGAGTGTTTGGTCAACAAGACAGGGGAGGAATTCCAGCGATCATAAAAATTGTAAATGAATCCTTAGTTCCAGTCATGATGGCCGCCAATGATCCTGATCTTCAAAAAATTAGACCTCTAAAAAAAGTGTGTAAAGTAATACGATTTCACCAAATTCGTTTACCAATAATAATTACTTTGTTACAGACAATCTGCTTAAATGAAAATGTAACAGCAGAATTCGAAGCACTCGAAAGAATTGCAGTAAATAGTAGAGGGGATGTAAGATCCGCCATAAACGATTTGCAAAGTATAGCTAGAATAGGGAAAGTAATAACTCTTCAAGATACGTTGTTTCTGACTAACAGAACCAAAGATATTAGTATGTTTGATACACTAAGAGGAGTTTTTTCCGCTAAATCGCATAAAGACGCTGCTACAATACTTAATTATTCCAATGTCAACTATGACGATTTTCTTCTATCCTTTAGTGATAATTTACCTCGTCGTTATTCTAATTCAGAAGATTTGGCTACTGCTTATGATTTATTATCCAAAGCAGACATGTTTAGAGGTAGAGTAGGAACTGAAAATTGGAGTTTGCTAAAATATTTTTTTAATTTTTTAGCTGAAGCTGCAACTGTTTCTCCCGATTCATTCAAACCATTCGAGTTTATTTATCCTCCATTAAGAATTATGAAACTTTTTTGGACAAAATCTCAAAGAACACTATTAGATTCCATTTCTTTAAAAATCGGAAAAAAATTTCATGTATCAAAAAAAACAGCAAAAGAAGATGTTCTACCATTCATAAAGATTATGTTGAAGAAAGAAAAAACAAAATCTATTGTTACTTATCTCGAATTTGAACCTAACGAAATAGATTACATAAAAAAAATGAACAAATATTAATGGAATAATAAAATGCTCACACTAAATAAGAACTCTTTCACGCTACCTAGAGTCGAAAAAAGCCAATTTATTAACTTATTACGACTTGGGTTAGAATATGATCGTACTCAGGGAACATATAGAATTAGCAATTATAACAATACCAAGAAACTTATCGATGCACTATCAAGCATTTTAAATGAAGAAAAAATTTGTTTTCTTCAAAAATGCAATATCTGTAATAAATATTTTCCATGTTCTAGCTGCAAATATGCTGAATCGTGTACAACAAAAGATCTTCCCTTTGAATGTGTATGTCAAAATTGTCTTAAAAAAGTAACAAACTGCGATAGCAAGAGTGCTCCTAAACCAAAAAAGGAAAAAACTCCAAAAACAAAAATCCAACAAAAACTAATGTAAAATATAAACAGGTCTAAATAAAATATTACAAAAAAATAATTACTTATTTATTCAACCCTATTTTACAAACCTTAAAATCATATAAAAGACGAAAAAAAATAAGTCATAATGGTCCTTTTGATAAACTGTTATTAAACCATGAGTCAGGGTTTTGATAGCGTACTTGTGGTCCTCTTTGCCAGATTATTGTATAAAATCTGCTAAATTCTTTCTGTGACATTCTTCTATTCATTTGCTTAAACCTTATTTCAAATATCGCAAGAGTTAATATAAACAAAATTTCCAAGGAAGTAATATGTCGAAAAAGAAATAACTTGTCAAAAACTCAATGTTTACACAATTTGGCCAACTATCTCTCTTATTAAGTTGATCTTGCCTGGTTAAAGAATAAAAGGCTTCAAAGGAGAAATAAAAATATTTAACAACAAATACTTAATTTTCGTCAGCGAAGGAAATGAAAAATTTCATCGATTAACTGAAATTAACATTAGAAAAAAAGATTGCAATCAAATCAACCAAAATGAACTTGATGAAATCCTTTCTGAGATAGACTGGGTATTTCCGGATGACATATATAAACTAAAAAGCCAGCTTAATCTTACTGAAAATAATTGTATCTTACATGTTTATGTTACCCTAACCTCTAATGAATCCATTCTTAGAACTCAAATTGAAAACAATATGACTGTTGTATCAAAATTAGAAGTTGAAAAACAGCTTAATGACTGGTAGTAATTTTTTCTGGTTTTAGAGAAGAAAGATTAGACCCTTACACAATTCGTCCATATTGCCCCAGGATTTTAGAAGGGGAAGAAAAAATCTTTCAGAAAATAATGTTATCGTTTCAGAAGAAAGATTAGAACTCCTACTTTAACAGATACAACATATTCAGATTGTTAACAAATTATAAATAGAAAAACAACAATAACCACTTTTTTTACATGAAACGGTTTAAAGTCACGATTTCAGAGTCGTAATTTGCAGTTCCTAAAACGTAACATGGATGTTTCTCAAGGACAAACTCTTTTTCGTATTTTGATTTGTTGATCCTGATTACCGTATCAGCCTTTTTAACAATCAGATCATGCAAAAACCTATCTTCTGTTTCGCTGTTCTCTGTAACTATCACTAACACGTTGTTTTCTTTAGCGAATCTTTTCAAGTATCCTATGATTTGCTTGTAAATTACACACATTTCCTCACGGTCAACTTGGTTATCACTACTTTTAGTAAGTATATCAGATATTATAACTAATTTAGCATCACATCTACTAACTGTTTCTTTTAGTTTTTCAAGTATAAGTGATGTCAGTTGATATGCAGTAAAAGCCCTTGCAATATGAATTTTTTTCAAAATTTTATCCGGATTAAGATTGTGTAATCTTGCAAGACGCGTTGTCTGATAAAGTTTAAAACTATTTCCACCATCAACAAAAACTACACTACTTCCTAGACCACCAAGTTGAGGAGGTAATTGTGCTCTAACACATAAAAGTGAAGATAACGATAAAACCGATTTAGATCCGTAGAGTACTGCAAAGTCGCCAATAGTAAATCCTGGAAATAATTGACTTAAATGTTGAGTGTTAAATGAAAGTAGTTTTCCTTGTTCTGCAGTTTTTAATATAGTATTTTGGTACAATCTTTTGCTTCCTTGTTGAGTATATTTAAACTGTTACCAGAATACGTTTTTAATCTTTTTAAATCATTTTTAGAAAAGACTAAAGGGTATAGGTGAGAGAGTAGGGTGAAAGTGAAAAAGTATTAACTTGTTTTTAATTAGACAAGAGGTTACATAAGTTATTTGTCTTTTTGAATAAAAATGTCTTTCCGTTAGCTGATTAATGTCTATAAAACAGATTTCTTTGTTTATAGTTCAATTAAAAATAGTTTATTTATGGTTTTATAAAAAAGCAGGCGATAAGAACTATCCTCTTTCTGAAACGAATACAACATCAAATAAACCATAAAAAAGTAAAAAGTTGATCGAAAAAAAATAAAAAGAAGATTCTTACTAATTTTTCTTAACTAATGAAGTAGATCCATTTTTTCATTAATCTTTAAATCATTCGAAATCTCTGGAAATTGTTTTTGCAATTTTTTGCTTGCAGCTTCTTCTGCTTCTCTTAAGATTTTTGTTGCTTCCAAGCCTGCTGATTTAACGTCTACTGGACTTCGCATATCTTGGTTGGTTGTACTAACAATGTCGTTTAGAAGTGATCCAATGTTCTCAATTTCTCGTCCTGCTTCTGGGAATATACCAGACATGCCTCCACGAATACTATTTAGCACTCCTGTAGCTGGTGCTAAAACAGTCATAACCTCGCCTAATTCTGAAACTGTTTTTAATCTAATGGATACGCTTTCCAAAGCAAGTCCAGCATGCATCAACATCTTTTCAACTTTACGTATTTCTGCAAGTTCACTAGCTAATACATTTGCACGCATCGTTTCTCTTTCTGTTAGAGCTTTTGTTATTCGATTAAAAAGCGTAGAATCACGTTGTGCAAATCGCCTTGAAGCATTATCTAACTTGTTCTTTTGACAGTCTATTCTCTGAATAACAGTATCAATTTGTTGTTTTAGACCTTGAGAAGGTTTGCCTGAATCTTTAATTTTTGACAAAATAGATGATTCTTTTTCTTTTTTGTTCCACCTATCAATAAAAGTATTAACCAATTAACGCATCCCCACTTTAAGAGTCTATTAGTTCTCAAACGTATAAAAAACTGTTTTAGACTACGGAATAAAAAGTTTATACCTGTAATGATTTTTTTTCTGCTATTCAGTTTAAATTTTGCAATATAAAGCTCTTTTTTGTGTTATAGTTATTATATCAATTAAAGGTTTTACAGTAAATGTTATTTAAGTATTCAAGATTATCTACCGCAATTTGATTAAAAAAGTAATTAATAACCATTTTTTCTAGTTATTTTTTTCAAATTTTTAGATAAATTGCGCAATATAGTCACCAATTTTTTTTCGGGATTTGGAGTATTTTTAGCTTGACTAATTCGTCTAGCTTCTAAATTCAGAACTTTATGGCAATTGATACATCTAGTAAGAACAAGCTCAAATCCATTAAGAATATCTAATCGCCTTTGAGTATAGTGTCTTTGCTTAATATGATCACATAGAACCTTTCTAATCACGATTAGCTCATCTTCTCCCAATTTCATCTCCCAGTAATAAATCTTAATTTAAAGATAAATAACTCTTATGAAAGAATCTTCTATTCAAAAAATGAGTGTATTACAAGTTCCATTACAGATACATAAAGCAGAGGAACAAGCTCATTATGAATGAAAAATAAAATTTAATATTTTTTGTTTTTCTTCTAAAGAACTAACAACTATGT
>JAGXOB010000145.1 GCA_019894735.1 Promethearchaeota archaeon
GGGTTTAATAATTTCATAAAAGTAGTTTTACCTACTCCCTTTTTCCCAATTATAAAAGTCTTAACAAGGTAATCGTATTGTTCTTCCTGCTCAAACGACACTAGATTTCAACTTTCAGTTAAAAAGCTCTTAAAATTATTGCTTTCTAGAAATAATCACTACACGCAGATTTAAATCTATACACAATAAGAGAAATTTAACTTTTTTTGACTATCTCTTTTTTATTAGGGATTTAGTAGGTTTCGCCACAAAATACCGTAATGGGTAACAATTTTTCCTTTATAAATTCTCGATTCATTTTGATTTAAGTTTTTCAATAAACAATTCACGTGAAATATCATGCAAAAAAGGAAAAAAGTAATTTTATTTGGAGTAATTTCAATAGTATTGTTATCTTGTTTTATGGCGCTTAGTAATAAATCTATAGCCATTCCTGGCAGTGAACTCTATTCAAGTATCGAATCCCCAAAATCTTCTGCTAAAACTAACTTCGAAATTATTAATTCTATGTTCGATTCGAAAAACAGCGCCTATGGCTCGAACGGATACTATCCTCAGATTTACTCAAGTTCTCTCCAAGCTACTTATTACGCACTCTCAATTTTAGATGCTATAGAGAGAGTTGACGAAATTGATCAACAATGGGCGATCGACTACATATTGTCATTTTACAACTCGAGCTCACATCAATTTTTAGACGAGAACGCATTAAGGTATTTAGCGTCTGAAATTCCTCGCAGGTATCTTTCGTTATCTACCTTGTTAGAGGTTAACTGTTACGCCGTACTTTCTCTAGCTATGCTAAACAGTTTGAATCAAATTGATATTACTGAAATTATCAACTTTATATGGGATTGTTATCACCCATATCTTCACGGTTTTATAGGTCAACCTTACGATTCTTCTTTAGATGAAGGGTTCAAGATTCCTACAGCTGATATTACTTACTATGCGGTGATCACGCTTGATTTACTTGGTATAGATTGGAACCAATATTCTCAAGAACGAATAGATATCGTATCCTTTGTCGAGAATTTGCAATGTTTAGGTTATGATACGGGATTTTATAACGACAACGAACTAATGTTCGATTCCCTAATGGAGCCCGAACCAAACCAATTTGCCTCGTATTACTGCCTTAAAACCTTAGAAACATTCGGATCGTCTTATGTGGATGTCATAGATAAAACTAAGTTCTACCAAGATCTTTCGGCTCTATATCACCCTGACGAGTACTTTTTCGATTTATCTTCACTGGTTTGGGATATTAACTACTCTAATATAGTTTCTACTGCGATTAATTTAGAGTTATCTGACCTAACGGGATTTACTACCTTTGACAGAAACGAAGTAATAGATTTCATACTGAACAATCGAATTTATCGTGGAGGTTGGGAAGCATCTACATCGATTAAATATCACGAGTTGATTGATACATTTCAAATCGTACGGTCGCTTTCAAACACTGGGGCGCTTTCAGCTTTATTAAAACGTGAAAAGGACGAAATCGAGTCGTTTATCGGAATTTTTTCTCAAGAGAGAGGCTTTTCGTTACTCTCAGAAGATTATACGTCGGTAGATTTAATTCACACTGTTATATCGTCTTACGACCTCTTTGATCGTCTTGGAGAATTAAGCATTCAATCGTTATTTAATCTCTTAAAAGGAACGGTAAAAGAAAGAAATGGAATACCCAAATTTTTCGCTTGTGCAAATCTTGATACGGCTAGAACTACTTTTCGTTCTGCACCGATCGATTATTTTTCTACAGGATACCACAAAACCATCGAAGATATGAACTCAATAAGTTCCAATAAAGACATTTTTAAAACACTTGACGCTCTCAATAAAATTTTCAAATTAAACGACTTCGCAGCGAGTTATAACTTATATACAGTCTTGCAAACCATAATTGACTCCCAATTTCTCGATCCATTATACACACAGAACTATGGAGCCTTCTTGATTAATAATGTAAATTATTCCTCGGAACTAAAAAACGATTTAGTCTATCTAAAATATTCATTTTACGCGACTAAGGCCATGGAACTTATCGCGGATTTATTTTCTCTTGGTAGTATTACGGGAATATATTTTTCAGATTTAGGTTTCGATAGAGCGGCTCTAGCCACTTATATCGTTAGAAACGTAATAGAAACTTCGACAGAGCTCTATTTTAAGGTGGGTTATTCTGATTTAGTCGAATTAGCATTGGAAAACTTATATTATTCCATTTACATCTTAGAAGCTCTTGGTCAATTAAGTCTTGATGTGAATAAAATTGAAAATTTCGTAATTAATAACTTGAATTATTCCAACATAAAAAATATATATTATTGCTACAAAATCGCAGAGATCTTAGGCTTTTCTATTGCGTTTGACATAGAACAAACGCATTCGTTAATCCAATCGATTTATTCAGATGTTTACAACGAGTTTTACTTAACATCCGAACGAGTTTTCATAGAACAAGAAGCGTTCTTATGGGTGTGCGAAATGGCAAAGAACGATCAAGTAAGGATAAACGCCAAATTTTCTAATTCCATCCCATTAGGGAGTAGTAATACCTTTACTGTAGATCTTGATAACATTATTCTCTCGAATTTCGGTCAGTACACTACGGTTAAATTGGAAAGCATACAACTCGGAACGTACGTGTTTGACCAAATAGCTAATGACACTTACCAAAAAGAAATTCATATCCCGGTAAATCCAAACAATTATCCGTTAATCGTCGGAGAATTAACTGTTTACAGCGGAAGCACTAAGGTAGCACAATACACAATCTCGTTTACCACTAATTTTGACACTATTTACGGAGTTTCTATCTCAAAAACAGAGTCAAGGATAGAGATACTAGTGAACGCCTCTCATCGTTTTGCTTCCGGAGAACAGCCTATATTTGATGGCACGATACTAGCCCACATTTACAGAGCTGGTAATTATATAGATACCGTATTTTTAACTTCCGATAATGGATTGCAGAGCACCGAATTTAAATTAGTGTATCGCCCTGCCTATAGTGGTATTTACTATTTTGAGCTTTACATGAACGATCCGTATCACTCCAGCCCCCAATTTGTAATAGATGCAAGCTTTACTTACACCGGAGCGGGACCTATTCCAGGAGAGCAACCAATTGACGGTTTCGGAAGTGACGCTCTCATTACATTTCCTTTAATTATAGCAATGATAGGAGCACCTTTGGGAGCAGTTCTTACTACTTCAAAAACAAAATTCGTTAAAAAAGCTAAAAACAAGTTTAAGACCATCATAAAATAAATCCACTTTTTTTTCATTTCTTTTTTACACTCGATATTCATTCATATCTTTAATAAAAGCTATTTTTAGATCAATTGCTCTGGTAATAAGTCTCGAAAAATAGTCGTTATTTAACATATCGTTCCCATCGGGAAAAAAATAATTGCTTATACTCCCTTATTTGTCGGGTTTGCAATATTACTTTACGCGTCAATAGGGTTTTTAGGATTCGCTGATTATCGAACAATTCAATTAGGTACCTTAATGAGTCAAGGGAGAGCTCACTTATATGATGCGCCCTGGGCTAGCTTTTGGCCAGGCTTTACGATATTTCTTATTTTAATTTGCCTATTCCTATTACACGAAAGGCTAACGGAATATTCCCGATAAAACTTTAAAAATTTTTTCTTTTTATTTTCATATTTTCTATTTATAGTAATGGCTCAAAGCGTTAAAATTAAGCAATTGCATCAAATAATATCAGCTTTGGAGAAGTTCCCTACAAGAGAAAGTAGCAAATTTAGCCTCGATAAACTAGCCACATATCTTGATTTATCTGAACAAGAAATAAACGAGATTTTGGAGCTAGTTTTTAGCTTTCAAGAGCTATTTAGCTCGGTGCTTGAGGACTACCATCTGTTTAAAAAGTGGAAAAACAACAAAACCTATTTGGTCTTGAAGTTAAAATCGGAGGTAAAAAACCATATTCCTAACGAGCCTAAAGAAATTGAAATTACCCAAGAACAAATAAGAGTATTAAACGATATCGTGTATTATTTTCAGCACGTTAAAATAGGCGTGGGTTTTGATATCAAACAAACTAAAACCGAGTTCTCGAGGAAGATAAAGAATCTCAAAAGATCTCACCCGTATTTCTTTGAGTACAGAGGAAATGGTTTGATTTACCCTTCAAAAATTGCGCTTGAAGCAGGAAAGTTAATTTCGTTTCACAATAAATCAAAAAAATTAATTAAAAAATTAGAAGTTGAGGATTATCTAATACAAATCGTTTAAAAAGAGTTAAATGGAATGATCGAACTAGAGAAGAGTAATACCAAGGTGAAAAAGATGTCGTATTTGCGGGAGAAGCATATTGAACAAAGAGAATATCAGCTGAAAATAGCGAAAGAATGTGTTTCTAAAAATTCTCTTGTTGTTCTTCCCACTGGATTAGGAAAAACGATCATCGGAGTCTTTGTAGCTGCGGGAACGTTAGAAAATTTTCCCCCTAAAAGCAAGATCGTCGTTTTGGCTCCAACGAGACCTTTAATCAACCAACATTACGACTCCTTCAAGAACCTAATGACAATTCCCGAGGAACAGTTCGTAGTTTTAACCGGTAAAACTGTTCCTGAAAAAAGAGTAGAGTTATTCCACGAAAATCAGATTATTTTTTACACCCCCCAAACTTTGCGAAACGATTTGGTTAACAAAAGGTATACATTAGAAAATGTATGTCTAATTATTTTTGACGAGGCTCATCACGCAACAGGTGATTACGCTTATACTCTCATCGCGGATGAATTTGTTGATCAAAATCCGGATGGAACGATTCTAGGTTTGACGGCAAGCCCTGGTTCGTCCAAGGAAAAGATAAATATTTTATGCGAGAACTTGCATATTCCACTCGAAAACATTCATACCCGGACGAGAAAAGATGTTGACGTGAAAACTTATCTAAAGCCAATGGATGTTTATAAAATCGGCGTTAACCTCACCGAACTCATGGGGGACGCTTATTTAGCAATTCAAACTCTTTTAGAAGAACGCTTACAATACCTTTCTCAACTAGGTTTTTTAAGCGTTAGTTCAACTAAATTATATACTAAAGTGATCCGAAAAGACTTAATAAAGCTAAATGCGGAATTAATTAGGTTAGTTAAAGGAGACGGCGACAAAATGGGAGTTTACAGCGCTTTATCAGTAAACGCTCAAGCTTTGATTCTATACCACATGCTTGAATTGATAGAACAGCAAGGCTTAGATGTATTACTGATCTATTTAACCAAAGTAAAACAAGACGCTCGAAAAAAGACAAGCTCGAAAGCGGTAAAAATTCTCGCTTCAGATCACAGGATAAACCAAATTTATATAGAATTAAAAAAGAACGAAGATTTATCTCCGGAGCAATTGATACACCCTAAATTTTACGTACTCGAGAAACTACTCTTAGAAGAGTTTAAAAAACACCCCGAGTCAAGGGTTTTAGTATTTGTAAAATTGCGAGATTCAGTCAAAAATATTGTAAAAAAGTTAAAAACGAGTAATTCTGAAATTATTAAACCTGCTAGATTCGTAGGACAAGCAACTAAATCAAAAGATGACAAAGGATTGTCTCAAAAAAATCAGTTAGAAATATTAGAACAATTCAAGCAAGGTCAGTGCAATATTTTGGTGAGTACCAATGTAGGAGAGGAAGGCTTAGATATAGCAGAATGCGATTTGGTAATCTTTTACGATGTGGTTGCTTCAGAAATTAGATTTATTCAAAGAAAGGGGAGAAC
>JAGXOB010000146.1 GCA_019894735.1 Promethearchaeota archaeon
GGGAAAACTAGGTATGTTGGAGTAAGTAATTTCTCAGTGGAACAGTTCAAGGAAGGCTTAAGCTTTCTTAATACCGATTTAGTAACGAATCAATTACCCGCAAACATCACCAAGCAAAAACATATGTCTGAGTCATTGCCATACTATCAAGAAAATGGAGTAACCTTAACGGCTTATAGCCCTCTCGGTCACAGAGGTTTTTCCAATTTAAAAGGAGGGTTGAGAGATAAATTAAACAGTATAGCAAAAACACATAATGCAACAATTCAACAGATTGCTATAGCATGGCTGATAAACCATAAAAATGTTATCTCTATACCTAAAGCATTTAAAATCGAACATGTGGAAGCTAATGCGAAAGCGGCAGAAATAATCCTAAGTGAGAACGAGTTAAAACTTATTGAAAACGCAGAAAGTTCTTAAGGTCATAAAAACAAAACTAAAAACTATCTATTTTTTCCACTTAAACCTTGATTGCGTAATAAATAAATATTAATTTCATTTTTAGTTATCTTATCGTATAAATTACTCATTATTCTCGAAAAAATCGAGACCGAATAAGCAAGAAGCAAACTATAATGAAGTGGAAATGTGATAATTGCGGCGATTTTTTTGATCTACATGACATACCTGAAAAATGTCCAAAATGTGGTACCGAAGATGACACATTTAGTTTGGTGGATGATGAGTGAATTAAATGTTTAAAAAATAAATGAAAAAAGCGACACCTGAGATATATACCCGCCTTTTTGTTCTATTTCCCGTTACCAAGAAATAGGTGGGGCATCAAACTATGCGGCCTACCTAAAGCTCGTTCCAAATCCTCATCACTTTCATTTGGCCTTGCACCCTGGTTTTAGCTCGTTCCAACCGTTCCCGATTACAATTTCTCTGGCTTAAATCCAAGTCATTAATGTGCGTAAAAGGGCAGTGACGTTTCAGTTACTAAAATACGGTTTTCACCGTAGTAGTTATCTACTCCAAGTTTGGAAATGTGAGGCGAGGTTCCTCAGCGAATCAAGTTCACCGTCAGCCCCATATCTCATGTGTCAAATTTATAAAAGAAAAAATAAAATAAATATGTGATTGTTTTAGGTTTCGATAGTCTATTTATTTATTCCCCACTTGAGGAATAAGTGATTATACTTAATTAATTCGATTCAGCAGATTTTCTTTGTGGTTTTTCGTAAGAATATAGGTATGAATGCCGCTTTAAGTCAAAATATAAGATTATAAAGAGCCCAATACCTAAAATAACTGCCAAATAACCTATAAGTTCATATGGGTTTAAGAAGATCATACCTATGCTTAATCCTCCTATTTGTATGAACCCTGTCGCTATCAACGGTGAAATAATTTGTGCGATTGACTGAACATTGGTCGTCATTCCGCTAACTACGCCTTGTTTATCATCATCCACTGATTTAGTAATATTGCTCTGTATTAAGGAGGGTAAAAACACCATACTGAATACGAAAGATGGAATGAGAACGAGAATCATCCATAATTCCGTCATAAAAGGGAACGCTAAGAAATTTGCTATAAGGAGAATAGAAGCAATTAATAACACTCTTTTTTCTCCCACTTTCTTAAAGAGTGGTTTCATAAGAAAACCCCCATATATCAAGATTGTTACACCAGCGAGAGTCATAACAAGACCAATAATGATTTCAGTAGCTCCATACCTTTTTAAAAGAACTAAAGCCATACTCGAATTAAACATTACTGTAATAAAGAACAATAAAAAAACTTGAACAAATCTACCTACAATTTCTCTGGTAAATATCTTCCTCTTTTTTTCTGAAGATGATTCTCGATTTTTTATTCGTAGTTTTAAATCTGAGATTCGATTCTTTGGCATGCTCTCTATTAATACTCTTAATGTTAAAACCATGGCAATTATTGACAAAATTACCGCGAATAGAGCAGGATATCTCCAATTTAATGCTCCTAATACTCCTCCGACAATAGGTCCAAAAATCATCCCTCCAGTGTGTCCAATCATTAATTTACCCATTTGAGAAGCTCGGGTTGCAGGGGTAGTGATATCGGATATATAAGCACGTATAACAGGTATTTGTCCACCAAATACTCCGTCTAAAATTCTTGAAAAAAGAATCACGTTAACATTCGGAGAAAGAGCTAAAATTAAAAAGGAAATTCCAGTTCCAGCTTGAGAAATTAGAAGTATGGGTTTACGACCGTATTTGTCGCTCAATTTTCCCCAAATAGGTCCAAAAATGAAAGCACTCAGAGCATTTGACGAGATTAAAATTCCCACAAATAAGTCAGGTTGACCCCAATCAGCAACAATAAAGGGAAGAAGTGGTAATACCATGCTGTAACCGAAAACATCAACAAGAATGCTTAGGATGATGGTAAACATCGCTTTTCTAGGGTCAATAGAGTAATTTTTCAGATGATCAGCATGCTCTTCTTCGTTAAGGAATTTTCTATCCGCCATAATTGAGTCCTAATTCATGAATTATTGGTTAAATGATAGACTAAATACTCAATTTTAAATAATGTTTTTCGATTTTAATGTCAATAGTTATCTCAAAGAACGCTTTCAAAAGAAAAAAAGAAAAAAGTTAATGTTATTTTTAGATTATGGGAATATTATTAAACCTTGCCCTAGAGAATTATTAAATAGTAATATTAAGCCCATAAAAATTGATGCTGTTAAGCTCATTACTACTAACAATGTATTGATGCTTGGACCTGCAGTATCCTTGAAAGGATCTCCCACCGTATCACCCGTAATTGATGCTTTATGTGCATCAGTCCCCTTACCCCCTAAGTTGCCATCCTCGATCCACTTCTTAGCATTGTCCCATGATCCCCCACTGTTGCTCATAAACACTGCAAATACGAATCCCGATAAGATGGCTCCTGCTAGAAATGCCCCTAAGGAAGCTACGCCAAATAAGATACCAACACCAATAGGAACGGTTATTGAAATAATACTTGGTAAGATTAATTCTCGTAGAGAGCCTTTTGTTGCTATAGCAATTGTCCTCTTGAAATCAGCGGGTTCTTCACCAGTAAGAATTTTTGGGTTTTCTTCAAATTGTCTTCGTATCTCATCAACCATTTTTGCAGCATTCCTTTGAACTGCTAGAACCAATAGTGCTGAAAAAAGAGCAGGCACAACCACACCAATGAAAGCTCCAATAAGTACTTCTATTTTTAATAAATTTATTACTATACCAGTCCCTAATTTTTCAGCAACTTCTTGTGCAAAGGAGAATAATAAAGCAAAAACAGTCAAATTGGCGGCTCCAATTGCGAATCCTTTGGTGATAGCTTTAGCTGTATTTCCAGCGGAATCTAAATGATCTGCAGTTCGGATCACATCGTCTCCCAATTCGCCTTGTTCGGCGATAGCACGAGAATTATCAACGATGGGACCAAATGCATCATTAGATACGATTGTCCCAACAATTGCTAACATTCCTACTGCTGCCATTGCAACTCCAAACACTCCAGCAAGAAGATAGGAAACTGCCATTGCTACGATAATTCCAAGAGTTGGAGGAACTACACTGAGGAGTCCATAGGAAAAACCACTTAAAATAACTACAGCGTGGCCTTCTTTTGCTGAATTTGCAATGTTTCTAGTAGGTGCCTTATCGTCACGGGTAAAGTAATCGCTTGTAAAACCCATAACAATACCAGATGCAAGTCCGATTAAAACAGCAAAATATATCCTCCATAATAATAGAGATCCTTCAGCATTTAAATCAAGGGTCAGAATCCACGTAAGTATAGCGGCAATTCCGGCAAAAATTAGTGTTGCATAATAGGTTCCATTATTCAGAGCTTTTCCGGGATCTTTTGCTTTTCTATATTTGATGATAAAAATCCCAATGAGAGAAGCAATTAACCCAACTCCGCATAAAACAACCGGGGTAACTACAAGAGTAGCTCGTAATATAGGATCTAATGTAATATCTATGTTAGTAATTAATCCTATTGAGGCTGCGATCATCATTGCGGCTACGATGGATGCTACATATGAATCAAATAAGTCAGAACCCATCCCAGCGATATCACCAACGTTATCTCCAACATTATCAGCAATAGTAGCAGGATTTCTCGGATCGTCTTCGGGTAAATCATATTCTGCTTTTCCTACGAGATCAGCTCCCACATCTGCAGTTTTGGTAAAAATACCACCCCCACATTTCATAAATAGTGCGATGCTGCTTGCTCCAAAACTAAACCCAAGAATGATTAACGGTGTTCCAAATATAAAATATAATATTGAAACTCCGATGAGGGCAACACCTACAACAGCCAATCCCATTACGGCTCCGCCAAAAAATGCGATATTGAACCCTTCTTTCGTGCCCACTGTACAAGCCTGGGCAGCTCGAGTATTGGCTTTCACACCAACGTATAAGCCTAGATATCCAGCTAGCATTGATCCCACGGACCCGATAAGATAACCAAGGGCTTGTTCCCAATTAAACCATACAGCATATCGGTCGCTAGGTGCTAACGGAGATGGTAATAAGAAGAGTATCACGAAAAATAGTGCTCCAACAAAAAGACCTAAAACCATATATTGTACCTTGATATATGCTTTTGCACCATCTTCTATATATCCGGCAACCGTAACCATTTTTTCATTTCCAGGATCCTCTTTCATGACTAAATGTCTAAAATACATCGCCATTCCAATGGAAATAATTCCGGCGATTAAAGATACTAATAAAAACGCTACTGCCATATTTTATTCACATTAAAGTAATTTTTTTGTTTAAATTTTATTTATATTAAAAAATATATAAATATGTATTAGCCGAAACGCTATAAATATTTTTAATTTTACTCTTCTAACTAATTAATTATTCATCTTTTTGAAACAATAGGAAGAGTTAATAACAAAAATAGGATATTTTTTTTCATGTTTATATTTATTAATTACTTTGAATACGACCAGAGCCTTGATTAGCGCCGATAAAATTGTGAGTATCTATATCAAAATCGTATTGAATAAACATATTTCTACGGCGCATCATTGTTTCTAAAAAGAAGAATTTGATTGAGAAAGTCCTTTCTTTCCTATCAAAGATCGGGAGTGAGGTCCATTTAGAGAAATAATTATGACTATTGTTCAATTCCTTTGCCTTTTCGAAAAAATATTTTTCTTGAGCACTTAAAGTAGCCCTAGTTTTTATTATATCTGTTTTTTTTGAAAAATGAGATTTTTTTTCGATACTTGATACTATATCGTCTCCAATAATCTCGTGATTGTAAATCCTGAAATAGAAAGGTAATATTCCGGGAAAGTACTTTTGGTTATTATCAAGAGTTCTAGAAGTAAAAATCTTGGAGGTTATTCGATAGAAGTAATAGAATATAAAAAAAGAAGTATAAATGTTGATATATAAGTGAATAAAGAATATTTCTGCGAATAACCTAATAAAAAATGCCGGTAGAATAAGGAGGATTATCGAATTCACAAAAGTAAAAAAGCTACCCGCCTTTTCTACGTAAAAGCTATGCTCTTTTTTGGAGAGTGGGTATAAATAAGGGATTTTCGTAGTAGTAAGTAGATCCATTGACACGTGTAAACCGTAGAATATTATACCTATAATCCATACTAAGAAAAATGGCTGGTGCGTAAAGGGTGAAGATATTAAACTTATGATGAATGAGATTATTATGCCAATAATATAGGAATGAGAACCTCCGCGATGGTCAAGATATTTCGATTTTATTATTCTTTTCAAAGG
>JAGXOB010000147.1:0-2603 GCA_019894735.1 Promethearchaeota archaeon
CTTCTTGTTTTTTAAGCCCCTTCAAATCATACCATTTATAAAAGATCAACGCACCCAGAATACAAACTATGAATGGAATTAATCCTTGAATGATTCGAAGACCTATTAAAGCATTGTCCTGGTGAGAAACATCTATCGGGTTGTAAAATGTGAGTGCGTGTATAATTGCTATAATAAAACTCTGAACCATTACGGAAGTACGAACAAAAAAATTCCTGATTCCAATCAAAGTAGTCTGTTGATGTTTTTTTGTTTTCACAGCAATTTCGTCGTAACAATCGGCAAAAATGGGCGAAAGCATAATCATAAACAAAGATCCTGATACTCCGTTAAGGACACTTATTATATAGAACTGAAAAGCATTCACAATAAAGAGGTTTAATAATAGAGTTATTCCGTAGGAAGCTAAACCTATTGCATATGTGTTCGAATGACCTATTCTTTTAGCTAAGCGAGCCCAAATAGGCATTGTTACAAATGATGATAAAAGCATTAAGATTGAACCTAAGCTTCTTATGTATTGCTTCTCTTGTAGTACATCGTCAACAAAGTTGACTGTATTCATGCTCATAAGACCAAACGAAATCATGAATGTAAGATAAGAGATTACAGCCAACATGAAATTTTTTTGTCTTATACACATCTTCATAGTTTTAAAAAAGGATGTTCTTTCCGAGTTGTCATGCCCTACGCTAAATCTCTCTTTTATCACTGTATCCTCCTTGGATCCCGGTATAAATACCAAAAATGAGCATATGAGGATAATTACGCTGATAAACGCGGCAATTGTGAACGACCCGGGATTTCCGGGATCAATTATTTGCGACCAGATTGTAATTGCTAAGAAATTTGCTATAAACGTAAAAATTTGAGTTAACATCCCTCCTTTTCTTCGCGATTTATCTCCTCTAAAGTGGGCAGCAAAAGCTCCAAAAGAATGAGTTTGAAGAAGAGAATACGACATATCGTATAAAAACACGAATATTATATAATATATTAGAATGGGCAATACACTTTCAATCCCTGATACTTGAGGAGGTGTAAATAGGAAGAAAAATAAGATAATTGTGGGAATCCCTCCGATAATTATCCAAGGTGTATGAAAACCTCGCTTTTTGGTCCATTTAAAAGGTTTATCTGTAAGATATCCTATTACGGGGTTAATTAACATACTCCCTATTGTATATAGGGTATTTGCGATTGCCATATATATTGACCATAAAGGTACTATGCTGATTAACCCAAGCTCTCCTTCATAGAACGTCCAAACATAATTATTAAAGGCTATCATTAAAAACGTATTCAAAAAATATCCGGTGGAAAACATTACCATCTTTAGAAGACTTTCTTCTTCAGGTCGAGCCTGATTCACATCATTATTTGAGGGTTTCATAATTTATTCCAGAGTTCATTTTTGATAGTATGTTATTCGTTCTATTATTTATTAAAATATTCTCCCAAAAAGCAAAAAAGGTTGTATTGCTTCAAATTATAGATTATTAGAATAAGTTTTATTAATTACTAAGAGATTTTTAATTCAAATCTAATTTTAATCATGTTCTTTATTAGATTCTCCCAAATACTCTTTAAAGGAGGTTTTGATCATAAGGTTGCTCGAATACGAGAGTAAAGAAATTTTTAGTAAGTTTGGTATTCCTTTAGTTAAGAATATAATAATCCTTAAGGGCGAAGACATTGAAGAAAAAGTTAAAGCATTTTCATTTCCAGCAATAGTTAAATCACAAATCGCTATTGGAAGTAGAAAAAAAGCGGGTTTAATAAAAATTGCTAATTCCACAAGTGAGGCAATTTCACTATGTAAGGAATATTTTAATACAGATATAGCTGGGTTCCAAGTTGAAGCAATTCTTATTGAAGAACTCGTAACAATAGAACAGGAGTATTATTGTTCTATAGCTCTAGATGCTTCTGGAAGGCAATTTTATCTAATTGCTAGCAAAGAAGGGGGGATTGATATTGAAGAAGTTTCTAAAACAACGCCAGACGCAATACATAAGGAAAGCTTTTCCTTTCAAGATGGGGTCTCTGAAGCGTTAGCAAACGAGTTTGCCAGCCGATTGGGATTTAGTGGCAAACAAATTGATGCAGCATCGCAAATATTCATGAAATTATGGAACATAACTTTGAAATTAGAAGCGCAACTTGTAGAGATAAATCCTCTTGTAATGACGCCTTCTGGATTAATTGCTGTTGATGGAAAAATGATTTTAGACGATGATACTGCATTTCGTCAACCACTCGTTGAAACTTTACAAGAGAGGAAGTTAAGCGATCTTGAGAAGCTTGCGAAAATCGCTGGATTTTCATTTGTTCAATTATCCGGAGAGATTGGTATTTTAGCAAATGGTGCAGGACTTACTATGGCATTATTGGATGTACTATCTGAATTAGGCTTACATCCAGCTAACTTTCTGGATGTTGGGGGTGGGGCAAGTAAGGAAAGGGTGTATAAAGCGCTTGAATTGATCTTTAAATTGCAACCGAAAGCTGTTTTAGTAAACATTTTTGGAGGTATCACTCGATGTGATATAGTTGCTCAGGCAATAATTCAAGCTCTCGAAGATTTTTCAGATGCACCACCC
>JAGXOB010000147.1:2700-5720 GCA_019894735.1 Promethearchaeota archaeon
GAGTTCCTGTTTTCAATGACGTGAGGGAAGCAGTTAAAGAAACCAGGGCAGATACGAGTATAATTTTCGTACCAGCACGATTCACTTTAAGTGCAGCAATGGAAAGTTTAAACGCTGGGATCAACATGACATGTATTATTACTGAAAATGTACCCGTATTTGATATGATTCAACTTACAGAGAAAGCTAGAGAGAAAGGATTACATTTGATCGGACCAAATTGTCCAGGTATGTTAATCCCCGATAAAATCAAATTGGGAATAATGCCAAGCGATATGTGTCATTACGGTGATATCGCAGTAATCTCTAAAAGTGGAACTTTGTCCTACGAAATTACAAAAGCGATCGGAAATAGCGGTATCGGAGTTTCTGCGTATGTTGGCATAGGTGGAGACCCCGTGAGGGGAACTACTATGAAAGAAGCAGTGGCGTATTATTCGGAAGATCCAAACACTAAAGTTATCATCCTTATCGGAGAAATTGGAAGTGACGAAGAAGAAAAAGCAGCAGAGTTCATTAAAGACAATGTTTCCAAACCAATTATAGCTTATATTGCGGGAAAGAGTGCTCCTAAGGGAAAAAGAATGGGACATGCGGGCGCTATTATTTCTGGTGATTTTGGTACAGCCAATGGAAAAATTAAAGCTTTAAAAGAAGCTAGAGCGTTAATTGCTAATACTCCTTGGGAAGTCCCTCAATTAATTAAAGAAATCTTATAAGGTAAAGTAAATTTCTTTAAAAATGATTAAAAAGTTCTATCCATTGCTTCCCAAACAGTTAAAGACTTTGCTTCCCAAACAGTTAAAGACATTAGCAAATTCTAAAGAGATGAAGTCTCCGCCTACAAACGCGATAGATTTAGGAACTTTTTTAATTCCACAGAGGATTCACTTATACAATGCCCTTTCTGTTTTAAAAAATCAATGTTTTCGATTGCTTCTAACTGATTTTCGTTACTATTTATCGCATCTCGTACTAATTTGTTAGTATATTCGAGCACTTTTTTAAAATTTAATTCTGCACCGTCAATATCTACTCCAAATTTCTCTGCGTTAAGCACCGATTTATAAACTTTGGCAGCGTAAATCATTGCTTTAGCAGGAATACAACCATTTTCAATGCATTTTCCACCCACAGCACCTTCTCCTGCCAATAATATCTTCTTTCCATATCCCGCAGCAATTTTAGCTGACGGAAATCCTGAAGTTCCAGCACCAATAATTATTAAATCGTAATCCAACCTTGATTTCCCCTTTTTAATTTTATTGTTCTAAGTATTTAGAATATTACTATCATGATGTTCATATAAATTAATTGCTTATTATCTATAAAGTGCCCAATTGAGCCTTTAATCGAATTCCATTTAATTCAAATTATATTTTTGCTTCAAAAATTTGATGCAATTACTATATAAAGGAAAAGAATCCCATATTAATCATGTAGGTAAAATTTTTATTAAAGTTGAGTTTACCCTTATTATTAATCTTTGACATAATATTAAAAATAAAATATAGGAAAGAGAGAAAATTGGCTCAAAAAAATATTTATGAGTACGATGCGAAAAAGCTCATAGCGAGCGAATTACCAAAGTATTTTCCCGAATTTAATTACCATAACAAATTAGTTGTTATTGATTGCGAGACTGACTTGGAGAAATCAATCTCAGATAACTCGTGGATAAATACAGAAAAAGTTGTCGTTAAACCTGACCAACTTTTTGGAAAAAGGGGGAAAGCTAATTTACTTTTACTAGATGCAAATTGTGATGAAATGAAAGATTTTTGCTATAATAATTTAGATAGAGTATGCGAGATTGGAAATGTGAGGGGCGCATTGAAACGCTTACTTGTAGAACCTTTCATTCCTCACGAAAAAGAATATTATGTCTCTATAACGACAGAAAGAGACGGTGATGTCATCCATTTCAGTTTTGAAGGGGGTATTTTCGTGGAAGAAAATTGGGATAAGGTTATTCATATACCCGTACCTATAGGAACAGATATTAATTCATTCGATTTAGAGAGTAAAATGCCAGATTTAGGAGATTCTAAAAATCTTTTAATTGCGTTTATAAAGGGACTTTATCAAGTGTTTGTTGATCAGGATTTTGCTTTTCTTGAAATCAATCCCTTCGTAATCACTGAAGATAACAAAGTAGTCCCTTTAGATGTTAAAGCTAGATTAGACGATACTGCCATGTTTCTTCACACAGATACATGGGGAAATCCTAATAGCCCGATTGAATTTCCAGCCGGTTTTGGTCAAACAATGAGTGCTGAAGAAAAGAAAATTATGGAAATCGATGAAAAAACTGGAGCTTCCTTAAAGTTAACTATTTTAAACAGAGACGGAAGAATCTGGACTATGATCGCGGGTGGAGGAGCGAGTGTTGTTTACACAGATACGATCGCAGATTTAGGACTTGAAAAAGAACTATCTAATTATGGAGAATATTCAGGTAATCCTAATCAAGAACATACAGAAATATATGCTCAAACGTTAATAGATCTCATAACTGAAAACCCAGAACCTAAAGGACGCGAAAAATATATTATTATAGGTGGGGGAATTGCTAACTTTACAGATGTCAAAGCAACATTCGGTGGAATTGTTAAAGCTATAAAGAAATCAGTGGATAAATTAAAGAAAGCTAATGTAAAAATCTTAGTTCGCAGAGGGGGTCCTAATGAGAAGCAAGGGTTAGAATTAATGAGGCAAGTTGGAGAAGAAACAGGAATTCCAATTGAAATTTACGATCGTTATAGCAGTATGACACGTCCAGTAGCACGAATGGTTGAAAAAATAAGAGGTGAATAATGAATGGAAGATTATGAACTTTTTAATGAAGATACACAAGCCATAATATATGGATTACAAGCAGCTCCAGTTCTCCGAATGTTAGATTTTGATTATGTTTGTCGTCGGAAAACTCCATCTGTTGCTGCTATGATTCAACCTACTCAAGAGGCTGCGGTTGCGTATCATAAAGTATTCTGGGGGAGTAGCGAAATTGTAATTCC
>JAGXOB010000148.1:0-2534 GCA_019894735.1 Promethearchaeota archaeon
GACTATTTAGCTAAAATCTCTAAATAAAGAAATTAATTTTTTATAAGGTACTTAGAAAATTAGATATGTTAGAAGATTTTGGTATATTTACATCGAAGTAATTCTCAGCGATTTCGTAAAGAAAGTCTAGATACGGTAATTGGACTCTTACGTGGTGAATCCGTGCTAAATCTTCAATAACATTTTTAGAATAAACTTTTTCTTTCTTTTTTAAATTTTTAACGATTTCTACTATGGATTGCGATAAATCGTACGCGTTTTGAAGCCCATTTTGTAAATAAATTAAGCTAGGTTTTGGTTCGTATTCTGCTAAAAATTTTCTTACTAAAGACCTTTCGACACCTAAAGTTTTGGCGTTAAGAACATCATCGTCGTCTTTAATAATACTATTGCCTTGCAGTATGATTGCAGTACTCATATCTTGCATGTTATACTGTTCGCCAGAAATTACGAGAATGTCAGCTTTAAAAGAATTAAGGGTTATATATTCTATAAATTTGTAGACTTCATCAACCATATGTGACTGGTTAAAAATTAGAAAAACTTTCTTCTTAAACAAAATAGCTCTTATTACGTGAGTAAGCAAAGAGGCTGTCATATTAAGTTTAATCAAACCAACATCAATTAATTCCAATTGCTGTGTTTCGACTGGTGCAATAACTTGTTCGGGTTCAGCATCGGGTAGTTCTAATTGAAAATCTGCTATGAAAGTGTCCCTTACAGCAAGATTCTTATCTATATACGCAACGAAAGAATGTTCGCAAGCGACATCCTCCATAACATTTACTGCAAACACGCCTCTTGCAGCTTTTTCTACTTCCTCTTCTGAAACTTCAATATATCCTCTACTTGAACAAGACGGACATCGCACTTCGATTTTTTTCATTTCCAAAATTCATTAGAAATTTTATTTGGCAAACTGATCTTTCTGCAAACTATAATAAAAACTTAATAATGGTATTATTTAAATATTAATTAAGTGATTGAATAAAAATAACTTAGTTATCTACCTTTTGTAGATAATATTTTAACCAAATCTTAAATTTTTTGGATTTTTGCGTATTTTTTCTCAATAAAATTAGCTACTAGAAGTGATATCAAAGTCGCTGAATTCTCGGCTATCAAAAATGATAAGACGTTATCTAAGAAAGTTATACAAATACCATATGTAATAAAAAATGCCGCAATAAATATAGGAAAAACGATTATTATAGGTCGTACAATTGGAAAATATAAGAATGTTCGTAATTTTGAACCTGATTGTCGTGATTTTTGATATTGAGTTTTTAGCTTTTTTCTTTTCTCGACTTGAACAAAGGATTCAAAAATAAGGATAACACCAAAAAATAAAGCAATAGTTGCTCCAACAGGGATCAAAATTACGACAATGTAATTACCTACTCCTAAAAAATATTGAGCTAAGAATATAAAAAACGCTTGAAACAATCCACAAACTCCGAATAGCATGAGAGCTATCGGTATATATTCCTTAGAAGTCCATCGAAATCTTATCGGCATTTTAATCCTTGTGTTTTGTAATTTGGTGGGCCCGGCGCGAATTGAACGCACGACCTCCTCCACGTCAAGGAGACGTCATACCAGGCTAGACCACGGGCCCTTGATTGTATTCCCTAATTTTAGTTTAAAATACTAAAACTTGAGATAAATAATTTATATTATTAAAAAATAAATATTTTATTAGTTTTATCGTGAATTATAAAATTCTGCTGGAGTGTATTTGTAAAATAAAAAAAAAAAATAGAATTAAAAAGAAGTTTTTAGGGTTTTTTTTCTCTTAACGCTCTAACCATAGGTACATCTTTTCCAGATAATATTTCTAACATAGCACCACCGCCAGTAGAAATAAAAGAGACATCTTGAGCATATCCGGACATTTCTGCTGCAGTTCCCATTTCACCTCCACCAATTACAGAAAGAGCCCCTTGATTTTTAGCAGCTTCAGCCATTGCTTTAGCCATATCAAAAGTTCCTTTTCTGAAGACTTCTTTTTCAAAAATTCCCGGTGGGCCATTAGCAATAATGGTTTTAGCTTTCATAATAATGGATCTAAAATTATCTGTGGTTTTTGGGCCAATATCACCAGTTACAGCGTTGTATTCCTTTAACTCGTCAATACTAATTGCTTTCCTGTTTCCATTATCGTCAATTACTAAATCTATAGGTAAAATGATTTTATCTTTAAATTTTTCATATGTGTCTCTAATATCCTCTTTTGCCTTGTCTAAGTCTTTTGCAACTGCTCTTTTATTAGGTTCGCCTGTTTCAATTCCAAGAGCTTCCATAATTAGCACAGCCGTAAGTCCTGAGCAAAGTGCGTAATCTAACTTATCGTTTTCAAAATTATATTTCATAGCTTTAAATTTATCAAACGCTTTTGCTCCTCCAATAAGCATGACCACGGGTTTTTCTGGATTTTCCAATATTTTACTCATATATTCAAATTCTTTAACGGTAGTAGGACCTGCAAGTAACGTTGGCCATCCGATTATCGATGGCTGTGCTCTATGGGCTGC
>JAGXOB010000148.1:2631-5713 GCA_019894735.1 Promethearchaeota archaeon
TATTCAAATTCTTTAACGGTAGTAGGACCTGCAAGTAACGTTGGCCATCCGATTATCGATGGCTGTGCTCTATGGGCTGCTCCAAATGCATCTGCGATGAAATAGTCAAATAATGGAGAGAGAGTTTGGATCATCTCTAATTTTCCAGCTTCTGAGAAGTCTTTAAATGTTTTATTTTCCAATTCCCAAGTACGCACATTGTTTAAAACCAATACTTCACCTACTTTAAGATCTCCAATAGCTTTAAGTGCTTTTTCTCCAAAAACATCTTCAACATATATAACAGGGCGATTCAGCAACTTTCTTATTTCTGCAGCATGCATTTCTAAAGAAGTAAAATCCTTATCTCCTGGACGAGATTGGTGGGCCATAATTACCACAGCACTATCTTTAAGTTCTTCTAACGCGGGGATTAGGGCGTGAATACGAGGTGATTCGCGAATTCTATTATTTTCAATATCGATATTAGAG
The DNA here is from genome assembly GCA_019894735.1 of Promethearchaeota archaeon. The sequence goes on from JAGXOB010000148.1 coordinate 3,103, forward strand.
TTAATATCCACTCTCATCAAAATTTTTTTTCCTTTTAAATCAACATCCTTATAGGATACATAATCAAACATTTAATCTCACTCTATGTGATTTTGGTTATAATAGATGGTAATATATTATATCAAAAAAAGGTTTCAGATGTTCAATTGGAAATTTATCTTTCTATTAAAAACATTTAAGATGATGGAAGCAGCAATCGTAATACAATTTACTATTCTATTATTAACTTATAATAATGCGGAATCAGCACTCTTAATGCAGTAATATTCATTTTTACCTAAAAAATTCTTTTACAACAAGTTTGCAGAATTGCGTCAATTTTTCTGCTAGATCTGTCCTATCTGATGATTTTGTTAAAACCCAGTTGTTGCCATAGAGTTTGTTGAGATAATCGCCATTAGCATCAATTGAAAAAGCATATACTTTAAAAGCCTTTTTAACATCTTGAATCTCCTTTATTGCGTCATTCAAACCATATTGAGTGCCTGCAGGTTGACCATCTGAAATCACTATTATTAATACATTCTTTTCCAGTTTAGCAGCTTCGTGTTTTAGAGATACACCATCTAAATTGCTTCCAATACGGTGATGTCGTCCAAATTTATCAAATTTTTTAATATCGGGACGTTCTTCAAAATCTTTTAATTGAATATTTAACGCGTCATATTCGCCAGTAAAGAGTACGATACGTAATTGAGCAATTTCATAAAGTGATTCACATAACATTACCATAGCAACTTTAGCTGCTTCTAACTTGATTCCTGCCATACTTCCACTGATATCCACCATCAATAAAATTTTTAGTTCTTTTTGGTTTAACTTTCTTGTAAAGCACTTGTTATATTTAAAATCGCTCGTAACTGCTTTAATAAACTTATTGTTTAGTCGTCCTCTTTTTTGAGATGTATCCACATCATTTTGATTTCTCAAATCTCGAAATAAGTTCTTCAACTTAGCTATTATGTTTTTATGGGTCTTCACGATGTCATTGTAAGACAAATTTATAGATCTCATATCTTCATGTTCAATACTTACATCATTTACTTTTCTTTCGCCCTCCTCAATTTGACCCTGATTTTCAATTAACAAGAGCCTTCCTTCCATAGCAATTTGAGATTCTGACACTAATTTACTAATTTCACTAATGAATTTCTCAAATTTTAGGGAAGCGTTGTCTTTTTGATTTTCGTCTTTTAAAATCGCTAGTAAATTTTCAATCTCTTCATTTTTCAGATTCTCATTTATTTCCGTTAAAAATTTCAATTTTCCATCCGAATCTAAATGCTCATAATCTTCTTTGTTAATTTCAAGTTCATTAGAGTCAAGAGCTTCCCTGAAGTAATCATCTATTGCTTCAGTTTTTGATTCTCGATCGACCTCTTCTATTAATTTTTCAATATCCTCTGTGTTTAGATCTAATTCTTTAATTTTCTCAATTATTTTTTCACTAGCTGAGCTTAATTCGGAGGACTCTAAGTTCTTGCCACGCTCTATAAACTCTTCAAAATGATTTATTAAAGGCTCTAATTCTACGGGAGAACTATAGTAATTATCTTCTTCATCAATGCTTTCGTAAAGGCAAGGATCCTCCATAAAATCTGAGTTTTGGATTTCTTTCAAACGCGCTTCATGGTCTACACTTTCTATAATTTCAGAAATTTCATCATAATCCCATTCTTCGAAATAAGCATCGTAATCGGGCTCATTATAAGAATTGTTACTCGCCCTCTGCATAGTTCCCCTATCGGTACTTACTTTTCTTTTCTTATAAAATTTTTTTAAAACTTTGCATAATTGATCAATCGTAATTATAGACGATGCCGGCGTTAACGACTTCTGTAGAAATTCCTTTGCTGTGGAAATCGCATGCCAATCTTCTTTGTTCATATTTCGTGTTCTGAATTTAGGTTTTTTTTGAAATTCTTTATAGTTTTCCATGTATAAATTAATGTAAATAAGTAAATCTCCTGAATATTTCATTTTAAGTATTATATCAGGGAGTAATTGTAATGTAAATGAACGTAAATTTTTGTAGAATCCAGGGAACTTGATACTATTTAATGAGTTAACTCTTACATCTTCCACAACGTTGATAACTTGTTTTACAAAGTATTGGGGTAATGTGTATTTTTTTGAAAGAATGTCAATGAGTTTTATAAAAGATAGTTCAAATGAACCATAACCTATATGTCCACTCTCATGAGCGACTAAACCTTGGGCTGAAGATATGTCGTCTTTTAACTTTTTTGGTAAATATATATACCTTCCATCAGTAAAAGTAAGCTGTGAATTTTGGTTGAATTCAATGTAAATATCTTTCCTTCCACTTATTCTCTTGCCAATATTGATTAAAGCAACTAAATCTGAGAAGTAATCTTTTTCATACAGGTCATATAAATACGATAAAATAATCACCACACTTATAGGTTGGATAGAATTATTAATTTAATCTAATACTGGACAGGTTCGTCTCATGAAATCCATTAAATCTTTATTTTTACTTCTATAAAGCCACTTTATATAGAGTAATGTTATTTCTCCTTTGTAAAGATGGTTGTGCTCTGTAGTTTCCTTGTAAACCTTATCGTATCCCAGTTTTTCAGTTAATTGT
>JAGXOB010000149.1 GCA_019894735.1 Promethearchaeota archaeon
TGCGTGATCTGATTGAGGAAACATTGAATATCCCTGTTCTCTGTCCTAAACAAAAACATGCGATCGAAGATAGCAAAATTAAGCAAAGACTTTTGTTTAAGGAGATAGCTCCTGAATCAAATCCACGTTTTCAAATCTTTAATCCTAAAGATTACACAAACAATAATGATGTTAAGAACGAAGTTTATAAATGGCTTGATCAACTCTCAGACCAAGCAGTGGTAAAACCTGATAGACCTACTGCCGGAAAAGGAGTAGGTGTCTGGGGTGATCATTTTACCACTCGCGAGCAACTCTTTGAACATTTTCTATCGAATTTTCAATATGGCTCAGTAATTATCGAAGAAAAGATAGATGGGGAGGAATCGAGTTTCCAAGCTTTTTCTGATGGACAACATTTAGTTCCTCTACCTAGCGTGCGTGATTATAAACGTGCTTTTAACAACGATAGAGGTCCTAATACCGGCGGGATGGGATCTTACAAGGATATTAAAGATAATTTACCATTTTTGACTTCCTCCGAAAGAACTGATGAATTAGCTCTAGCGAACAAGATTTTTCAGAATTGGAAAGAAAAGATTGGGGACAATTCCGCTTTAAGAGGTGTGCCTTTATACTTGGCTTTTATGCACTCTAAACAAGGACTCAAGATCTTAGAAAACAACAGTAGACCCGGAGATCCTGAAATAATGAACATTTTGCCACTTCTTGAGGATGATTTTGTTGATGTATGTCATAAAATGTTGGATGGAACCCTGACTAATATAAAATTAAAGAAAGCAGCCAGCGTTCTTACCTATAAAGTTCCACCAAATTATGGTGGTTATATGACTACCTATCCTCATCTGGTGAATAAATCATCTGTTAATAATCCAGTTGATCTATCAAAAGCCAATTCACTTGTAGAGAAATGCTCTGATCGTATTAGGGTGTATCCTGGATCGATGGAAAAAAGAGACTCTGGGATTTTTGCTTTAAGATCCAGAGCAGTAGCAATTTTAGGTATTGGTGATAGTATTGAAGAAGCTCGTAAAATCTCTCTCGAAGGTGCAGGTCTTATAAGTGGTGGTGCACTGTGGAGTAGAACTGATATTGCCTCAAAAACACACATTCTTAGAAGTATAAGTAAAATGGAACTTTTGAGGAGCAATAAATGAGACGGATCTTCATCTCTGATTGTGAAGGACCAATATCAAAAAATGATAATGCGTTTGAAATAACTAAAAATTTTATTCCAAAAGGTGATAGTTTTTTTGCTCTTATTAGTAAATATGATGACGTGCTTGCAGATATTTTAAAAAAACCTGGTTATAATGCTGGTAATACTCTAAAATTAATTCTTCCTTTTCTAATAGCTTATGATGTAACTGATAAACAAATTGAAGATTTTTCAGCTCAAAACTTACTTTTAATCACTGACAGCAAATTAACTTTGAGTTTCATACAAAAACTAGTGCCAGCATTTATTGTTAGTACCAGTTATGAACAATACATAAGAGAGTTATGTAAAGCCATAGATTTTCCATTTGAAAACACATATTCTACCCGATTATCAATTGATAAGTATCAAATAACCCAAAAAGAGAAACAAAAACTAAAGCAAATAACAAAGGAAATATTGGAATTGTCCCCAATAGAACTTCCTTTATCCGCCAAAAACATTAATGATTTATCTATTGATACCTTAAAAACAATTAATCGACTTGACAAAATTTTCTGGAAAGAAATCTCAAATATGCAATTATCTCTTATTTTCTCTGATGTAAAACCTATTGGAGGTTATCAAAAAGCTGAAGCAATAAGAGATGTGATAAAACATTTGAATAGTTCAATAGAGAATGTCATATATTTCGGTGATAGTATTACTGATGTTGAAGCTCTTAACCTTGTGAGTGAAAAAGGAGGTTTGGCTATTTCTTTTAATGGAAATCATTATGCAGTAAAAAATTCTGAAGTAGCTGTTATGTCGAATAATAATTTAGTTATTGCTATAATAACGGATTCATTCTGTAAGTTTGGAAAGAAAAAAACTATTCAATTGTTGAAAAATTGGAGTGTAACAAAACTTCAAAAAAGTGGATTAGATGAATCTTTATTATCTATATTTTTAACCAATTATCAAAAAAAATTGCCTAATGTTCAACTTGTGACCTCTAAAAATATGGATTTATTAGTTGATGAAAGTAACGCCTTTAGACACTCTGTTAGAGGTGAAGCTGTGGGGGGGTTGGGCTAATGTTTACCAGAAGAACTATTGAGGCTACTTATGCTGAAACTTTTGAAGGTATTTACTCCCGAGTTATTCTTACTGCAGATGATGAAACTGTTTTAAATAGGGCTGCTGAGGACTCAACTGCAAATCCTTCTGTTGTTATTGGTAGAGTTGAAGGGGGTATAGAGTCTTGGTTGAAAAAAACTGAAACTCCGGATAACCGTAAAGGAGTAATCCTGCAATTTTGGGGAGCATTAGATTCAAACAAACCTTTCACAAATTCTTTAGTTAAATTTGAAACAGAATTGTCTTATAGGATTAGGCAAGATATTCTCGTTAAGCCCTTTACAGCGGTTTTCAATGCCTTAGCAAAACCTGAAGGAAAAATAGACATGATGTTGAAGGTGGGGCATTGTGGCGATGGTTATGAATGGATTGAGAATCGATATGGAAAAGACGTGATCATTGTTCCATTAATGGTTCCAGATTTTATAATAGAACGATATTTGGGATATGCTCGAGGAGTTATGGGCGCTAATTTTTGGATTATGTGTGAAACAAAAGAAGCTGTGAACCAAGCAGGCAAAAAAGCTTTGGAGGCTATACATAAAATCAAAGGTGTAGTTACTCCTTTTGATATTTGCTCTGCTGGATCGAAAACAGAAACCAATTTTCCATCTATAGGGCCCACTACAAATCATCCATATTGTTTCTCTCTGAAGAAAATATTGGGTGCCCAATCCAAGGTTCCTGAAAAAGTGAGGTACATTCCTGAGATAGTGATTAATGGTATTTCAATGGAAGTTGTAAAAGATGCTATGAAGAAAGGAATTGAGGCTGCTTTGGATGTTACTGGTGTAGCCGGAATATCTGCTGGAAATTATGGTGGAACTTTGGGTAAACATAAAATAGAATTAGTAGAGTTGTTTTCATGATTCCGTTTGATGTTGTAGGTTTTGGTGCCCTCAATGTTGATAAACTTTACAAAGTGAATAAACTTGCTAAAGCCGAAGAAGAAAGCTTTATTGAGACTTACACAGAGGCTTGCGGGGGATCAGCCGCAAATACTATAATTGGATTAGCGAGACTTGGCTTCAAAACAGGTTTTGTTGGTAAGATTGGATGTGATCGAGAAAGCAAATTGATTTTGCTAGATTTTTGTTCAGAAGGAGTTGATACCAAAGGTATAATTCAAGCAGGGAATGGTAGAAGTGGTTTAGTTTTGGGATTTGTAGATCAAAAAGGTGAAAGAGCATTATACGTTGATCCTGGTGTTAATGATACAATCACTTTTGATGAACTTGATCAAGAATATGTTTCTAAAACAAGATTTTTACATTTATCTTCTTTTGTATCGACGAAATCATTTCAAGTCCAGAAAAAATTATTAGAATTGATCCCAAAATCAACAAAAGTGAGTTTTGATCCTGGTATATTATATGCAAGCAAAAGCTATGATGTTTTAAAACCCATACTAAAGAGAACTTATTTGTTAATGCCAAATAACATTGAACTCAAATTATTAACTGGCAAAACAAACTACCAGGAAGGTGCAGAATTCATGATTCGACAAGGAATTGAAATAGTAGTTGTGAAACTTGGATCAGTTGGAAGTTATGTTACTAATGGCAATGAAAGCCATTTTGTTAAATCTTTTACTGTAGATGCCATTGATACAACCGGTGCAGGGGACGCGTTTGATGCTGGCTTTATTTCAGGTTTACTAAACGAAGAAAGTCTTCTTGATTGTGCTAGAATTGGTAATTTTGTTGCTTCACAGAAAGTTATGCGAATGGGTGCACGCGCTGGACTCCCATATGTCAAAGATTTAGATTTATTAGATTAAATTATTAATTATACTTTCAAAGATCATTTTACCATCACCATATTTTGGATTATTGTTATACTTTGTCCAGTCTGGTTTTTGCCACCAATAAAAAGCTCGTTCAGGATGAGGCATTAATCCAAATATATTTCCCTCATTATTACAGATACCTGCGATATCATGGAATGATCCGTTAGGATTTATTGGATATTCTTTATTGCCAAAATCGCCATTTTCATTACAATATCTAAAAACTATCATATCCTCTTCATAGAGTTTATCGAGCATCCTCTCTTGTTGTTCTTTTGGAAATAGAAATCTTCCTTCTGAATGTGCAATTGGTAAGTGAATTACTTCCCCTAAAGGAATTTTATTTGTGAATTTGCATTTACTTTTATTTTCTTGTTTTACGTGTATCCATCGGCAATTATAACCTTGGGGAACGTTAGTTGTAAGGGTAGCTTTAGGAAAAGGAGCAATACCTTCAAAACCAGGTAATAATCCATATTCCACAAGAACTTGAAAACCATTACAAATACCTAGAATCGCTCTGTTATCTTCAACAAAAGCTTTAATCTCTTTGTTAAGTTTGGCTGAAAGTAATCGGGCTAAAATTACACCTGCACGTACATAATCTCCAAATGAGAACCCGCCTGGCACTACAAGGACTTGAAAATCTAGAAGATTTCTTTTTTTGATAAGTTCATTTACATGTAAAGTTTTAGCTTGTACTCCTAATTCTTGAAATGCCCGCTGAGTTTCTAAATCACAGTTTGTTCCACCTACGCGAAGAATACAAACTTTAATTTCTTCTCTTTTGATGTTTTACACCTCCATACTCAATGTCTCTTTCCATTTCTTTCGCAACTTTTCTATTGTTACGTTTATAATTAATTCTCCCTGTAAACCCTTAATTGAAAGAGCAGTTTTTTTTGTAATTTTCCCAATTTCTGAAAAGATGGTTCCCTTCATTATTGCATCAAATTTATCTTTAGCTTTTTTATTCACTTCAACTAGAAATCTGCTATTTGATTCAGAAAATAGTAAGAAATCATTTCTGCAAATCTCTTTGTTTGGTACTTTGGCTAAATCTAATTCAATACCATAGCCGCCTGCAAAAGCCATCTCAGCTGCAGATACTGCTAATCCACCTTCTGAAATATCGTGGCAAGACTCAACAAGATCCAAGTCAATTGCCTGAGTTATGGCTTTGAAAATGTGACTAGCCATCGTTGTTCTAACCTTTGGAACATTTCTTCCTGTGAATCCATTGAGTGAATAATATTCTGAGCCACCCAATTCGTTGAAAGTTTCTCCAATAATATATAATAAGTTTTCTGGATTTTTAATATCCATAGACACAGTTTTTCTAATATCTGGAATAATACCCAATGCTGAAATAAGGAGTGTTGGGGTTACAGGTCCTAAAGGTGACTCATTATAGAGGCTGTCTTTTCCAGAGATAAACGGTGTTCCAAAAGCTAAGGCTACATCATAACATGCCTCACAAGCTTTAACAAGAGACCCCAATCTTTCCGGTTTATCAGGATTTCCCCAAGTGAAATTATCAAGTAATGCAATTCTCCGACCTCCAACTGCGACATTATTTCTTATTGCTTCATCAATAGCCGATGCTGCCATCCAATAGG
>JAGXOB010000014.1:0-25079 GCA_019894735.1 Promethearchaeota archaeon
AGTATACGACCAAATAGCTATTAGGTATTACTTGTGTTAAACCATTTCCTGTTGGGTTGCCTCCTGTTCCAAAAAATTTACTATGTTCCCAGAGAAAGTGATGAACACCCATTTCTGAGATTGTTAAAGGGAGAATATATTGGTCATCATTTGGATCGTTAATATCAATCGTATCTCCGACCCAAGAAAAAAGCGTACCGTATATATTGTTTTCAAAGAAATCAGCCCATTTAACTCTAGTTGGATCAATTTCCATATTAGTAATTTCTGGATTTAAACTGGTAGCTCTAGTAGAATTAGGCCTTACAGCTAAATTATAATCTCTTACACCATTTCCCCATCCAGAAGTGTTAAACCGCCATAATTGATCTAAAATATCCCATTGTATATTCTCATCGTTATAACTAGAATCCTCAAATAAAGAGGAATCTTGTATTAGAGTCATAAAGGTGAGGTGAACGATATTAAAAAAAGCGTTTCGATGATATCTCAAGAAACTGTAAAAGCCTTCTTCAAACCTCTTAATGTAATGATGTTGTAAAAGTGGATTATCTTCTAACATTATCAACGCAAATTCCACGTCCATACTAAAAGCAAGGGCATAAGTATCGTACGCTGTGTTGCTTACTGAGCCCATATGGCCATTGTGCATTGACATTAGTTTTGTTGCTGCGTAATTATAAAGAGGATCGTATACTTCTGGATACGCTGTAGCTCCAATGCGAAGTAGTGCTAGTTGCCATATACTTTCTCCTAATATTGGATTTAAATCCGATCCTACCGGTTCTCCGTTTCCACCTAATACTAACCAGTTAGTTTTACGAAAACCTTCGATCATTTGTGCTGTTAATAATTTAATTCTTTCAACGCACCATCGACTATCTTCGTTAGCTTCAGGATCAATAAATCTTAAAACACTTGCGAATCCTAAGTAGTACCCAGCTAACTCGTCACGGGATGTATGTAGCCTTACTCTCCAATTGCTATAAGGACCCGTTCCATTGAAGTGACGGGGGTGGGGATCGAACAACCATTGGTGATATTTTCGATTTTCTGGAGCAGAAACAAACCTTGCCGGCATTCCGGGATAATCTGGTCCAATACCTCCGTTAGGAGCAGCAAGCATGTTAGTAAAACCAGAAACGCAGTTTTTTACCATCCGTGTTGCATTTTCTAATTCGGCTAAATCACTATTATCTAGGGCATATTTATAACGTAAACATTGAGAAGCAAGAGTATAACCTAAATGGAGATTTCCGTTATCAGTTCCAAGATAATCCTGAACTTCACTATAAGAATCATTAGTAAATGTAACATCAATACTAATGTTCGTAGGAATATGCCATTTTTCTAACTGATAATCGTATTTATCTGCCATTTGGTCTAAATATGTTTGATTTCCAATGATATGATTTAAAGGAGTGAAATAAGTGGTATTTGGAGGGTCAAGATTTAAACTGAGTGAAGCCAAATCGTCAAGAATATAAAGACCAAAACCTATATAACCGAAAAAACTAATAACTGGAATAGAAAATAAAATTGCTATAACAATATTTTTTTTTTAAAAGGTTCTTTCTAGTTCTTATTCGCATTTAAACCACTTTTAATTAACTATTAAATTATAATTTCTTAATTTTTATGCTATGTAATTAATTTTGCTTTTTATCTATTTAAATTTTTAATAGTTGGAGCCATGATGAATCGTTTTTTAATTGCTCATATTTTTTTTTTGCTCCAATATCCCCTTTAAATTGATTTTTTTCCATCTTAATTACTCTAACTTTCCAATTTCGTTCTTTTATCCCATTTAATAGAGCGTTAGGAACTTCTATCTCGCCTCTTTTAGAAGGTGAAAGCGTTTTTAGTACACCAAAAATTTCCTTAGAAAAAATGAATACCCCACAATTGTTTAAATTTGTTTTTGAAGTCCCTCGTGGGGGCTTTTCAATTATATCTTTTAAAATAAAATCATCACAATAAATTGCGGCACCTAAGTAAGGGTCTTCTGTGTAATTTGCTACTAAAATAAAATCACGATTCTCATTTTGGTATATATCATACACGGTTTTATAAATTTCGTAAGGAACCAAAGTATCTCCCCATGTTAGAAAGAAATGTCTATTAGGAATGGATTTTTCGCAAAGCAATAAAGCCCCTCCTGTTCCATTTAATTCTTTTTGTTCTAAATATTCAATATTTACGTTCCATTTTTTACCAGTTTTAAAATAATCCATAATTTGCTCCTTCCGATATCCTACAACTAATATAATATCACGAAAACCAGCATAACTCATTCCATTTATGATGTATTCTAGAAAAGGTTTACTATGAAGTTGTAACATTGTTTTTTGGATTTTATCAGTATAAGGTTTTAACCTTTTTCCGAGGCCAGCGCACAAAATTATGGCTTTCAATATTTTTCAACCCCACTGCTAGTTTCTACGATATAGGCTTCTCCACCTGCCTCTTCAATTGCGTTCTTAATTAAATGTTCTCTATTAGGTAAAAAAGCAAACATTGTTCCACCAAATCCTGAACCGTTAATTTTCCCCCCTAACGCTCCTGATTTTAAACAATTTCTGATCATTCTATTAATTTTCTCAGTAGATATCTGTATATTTTCATTTAATTGTTGTTGATGAAGGTTTAAAAGATTCCCGAGTTCTTGGTAAAAACCAGTATTGACATTCAGTTTCTTTTTTTTAGTTATTAAGGAATATTGCTTATCGATTAATTTTTTTGCATTATACGTAATATCTCGATTAATAATATTACCTACAATCTTTTGTTTATACTCCTTTTTTAAATTGACTAAGTATGGCTCAATTTCTTCTAATTTTGTGGAAAATTGATTGAAATCTGGCATGGCTTCATGTAGTATTTTAAACGCCTTTAATGTCGCATTTTTCGTTTTCAGTAAATCTTCCACAGTGAGTTTCTTTTCCTTAGAGTTTCCTAACACGAATCCTTTAAATATTAAGTTATATACAAACAAATTAGGTTTTGGGATTTCGGGTTTTAAAAAGATCAGGTTACCGAAGACAGAGTTGAAATGATCCATCATGCCTCCTCCTTCTTTAAATTCCTTTACTTCTGTATTGTAACCCTCTAGGGCTATTTGAAAGGAGTCTAGTTCTTTGCCACTTATTAAATTTAAAAAATATAACCAAGCAATAACTAAAGCAGAAGAACTAGCAACGCCTGCATTTATTGGTATGTCGCCGGTGATTTTAATTTTATATCCTTTTTCAAACTTGCAGTTTCTCCGAACGAACTGATTGTACCCACTTACTAAATAGTCTCGATTTGATGTATATTCTAATTCCCCTGTATTTAGTGGAATCTCTATGTGGGTATCAATATCTGGTTGATTGATTAAGAATTTTGGATCTGAAATTCTTTCTGCTTGTAAGTAGATATATTTAGATATCGCCATAGAGATAATTGGATAATTTAAATAGTCTTGATGTTCACCAAAGAGGCAGATTCTTCCCGGAGCCTTTATTTTTATCATTTTTTTCTTATTTATTAGCGTTAAAACATTAGTACTTCATTTCTAATCAATTTATAAAGATTTTTATAATTAAATAGAACTTATTGTATGATTATGATAATACAAGGATATTACTTTTTTTTTTCTTTTTTGGTTGTTAGATTTTATTGAAGCGTTAAGTGATGATTTTTTATAAAAATAATATGAATATCTAAATAATGTTTGATGAGTTTAATCAATGATACATGATTTCCTAATAATTAAAGACGGTTTACCACTGCTATTTAAGAATTTTTCTATAGCTAAAAACATTTTTTCAGAATCAGATTCATTGATAATGGTTTCTGGGTTTTTTTCCGCTTTAAACTCGTTTTCTGACTCATTTGAAGATTTAGGGACGATTAGTGAATTGAAATTATCTAACAATGAATTAAAATTATCCTTCTTAAAGGATTCAAGTATTCCTAATTTAATTTACATTGCCACATACGATGAAAAATCTAAACCGATTAATGTTCTAAGGATTTTGAGAAAACTTTCTCGTACTTTTTTACAGAAATTTAGTATCGATGATATTGTAAATTGGAAAGGCAATGTTGATGCTTTTACATCTTTCAATGATATCTTAACAGCTTTTGTAGAAGAAGAATTAAAAGAGAGCGATACAGGATTTAAGGAACGAGTCGTAGCATTATTTAAGTGTGTAGAAGAAAAAATCAATGAAGAAACAAATTTATTAACGCTAAAAAGTAAGTTAATTCCTCCACCTAACTTACCTAATTATTGTAATCAAATTCCTCGCTTTACTTCTCTTAAGAAAATAAATCCCAAATATTATCTAACAGGTGAAACCTCCCACAAAGTTTTTTATCAAATTGACGGGAAGAAATCCATCAGACAAATTACCGAAAGTTTAGATTTAAAGCATGTGCAAGTTTACAATATCTGTAAGAACCTCATTAAACTTGGCTTAATCCATAGATTAACCTAATTTAATGTCAGTAATTATAAATATCAAAAATCCAAGCTCGTCCTCCTGCTTTTTCAATAGCTCGAGCAACATCTTTTTCTTTTCCAGGAGCAATTGCAAGCATACAACCTCCGCCACCAGCACCCATTTGTTTTGCCCCAAGAGCACCAGCATTCTTAGACACCAAACATAATTTGAGAATTTTATCAGTTGCGGCACCAAGAATAACTTCTTGCTTCTGTTGTATGTCCATAAGTTCTCCAAGTTTTGAAAAATCTTCTGTCAATAATGCTTTTTTTCCTTGATAAACGCAATTTTCAATCACTTTAAACGCTTCTAATGTTTCAATATCTTTCTCTTTAATTCTTTTTTTAATCCGATTTAATATTGATGCTGCTTTTCTTTCCTCCATCGAATCTCCTACAACAATAGGAAGATAATTGACTTCTAACTGTTCAACTTTAGGATTTTCGTTAGTATAAATAAAAGTTATCCCCCCATGAGCGATGCTATATTGATCCATTCTTCCGCATTGTATTCCTAAATCGTTGTTTTCGCCTAGATACGCAAGTTCAGCAATTTCATTATTAGAAAGATTTAAAGAAAAAGCTTCGCTCATTATTTTCAAAAAACCTACTGATAATGCTGCCGATGTAGATAACCCCACGCCAATTGGAATATCAGATTCAACTTCAAGATAAAATCCATGAGTAATTTTATTTTTTATCCTTTCATACAAAACGCTCCAATAAGCTAGATCTATATTTCTTGGAGGTGAATCTCGTAAATTGAACTTAATTCTTTCATTGGTATCACGGCTATAGAATTTAATTGTATCATCGGACCGTGATTTGTAATAAAACTTCATCATTAAGTTAATAGCCATAGCTATGACTGGTTTTCCTAATAAATCTACTTTATCTCCAATAATACAGATACGTCCTGGAACTGTAAGCATTATATTTTCTTTCATTTTTAAGTTATAATCAATTTTAACTATTTATGAATAGGATTTTCCAAATATTCATAAATTTAACAATAATTAGGATATAGAATTATACAGTTATCCTTGAATCCTTTTTTGGTGCTGTTTTTTTCTTTTCTTTTCTTTTTCTTTGATTTCTTCTTCCAATTGTTTTAATCCGGCTTCATCTTTTCCCTCGAATTTGAAAATTCCAACGAGTTTACTTTCTTCTTTATCTCCCGACTTACTTATTTTTTCAAAAGATATTATAACGGGATTACCTTGCTCTAAGGCTAGATTGAGGAAATTTATAAAACCATAATGCTTACTCGGAGCAATATTGAATTTAATTGATATTTCTTTTTTATTTTTAGTTGATGTTTTCAGTACAAGTCTTAATTTCAATAAAATTCACGCAACATATTTTTTCTTGTATAATTTTATAACGAAATTTAAAATTTGAAAGTTCCAACGATTTTACTTTCTTCTTTATCTCCCGACTTACTTATTTTTTCAAAAGATATTATAACGGGATTGCCTTGCTCTAACGCTAGATTGATGAAATTTATAAAACCATAATGCTTACTTGGAGCAATATTGAATTTAATTGAGACTTCCTTCTCTTTTTTGGTTAATGTTTTCAGTATAAGTCGTAATTTCAATAAAATTCACGCAACATATTTTTTCTTGAATAATTTTTTAAAATGAAATTTAAAATTACTACATTAAAAAAATTATATATGGTATAATTAAGTATTATATATAAATAAAAAGAATTTCATGATATCAGAAAGTCTACAAACCTTTACTGGTATAAATAGTTTTAAAGAAAGATTTGGAAAGATATATTAAAAACAACCATAAATTAAAGGGAATATAAAAGTTATGGCGTCAAAATTTAGACTTCGTAGAATTTTCAAACCTTTAGTCAAATCAGTAGCTAAAATTTTAAGTAAAATTGGTGTAAGTCCAAATCTTGCTACTTTTATAATGCTCAGTTTTTCAATTTTTAGTTTTGTTGCACTTGTCTGTTTTTCTAATTTATTTCTATTCTCAATCCTCGTCTTCATTACTGGTTTTTTTGACGGAGTAGATGGAGCAATCGCTAGAATTAAGGAAAGGGCAACATTATTTGGGGGGTTTTTTGATTCAGTAATGGATAGAATGAGTGAATTTATAATTTTCTTTGCGCTTTTATTTTATAGTTGGAATAATTTATTATGGGGAATCATTGATATGAAGTTAATTATATTCGTATCATTATTTAGTTCTATAATGATTAGTTATTTAAGATCAAGGGCAGAGGTTTTCTTTAAAGGAGATTTCGATATTGGTTTAATGGCGCGTTCTGAAAGGCTATTTTATTTAGTTATTACGATGATGATAGCATATTTTATTGGATATGTCAACGAATTTTTATTTATTTTTATGCTCTTGGTGGTAGCTACAGCATTCTTCAGATATTTTAAAATTGCAAAATTACTACGGGCTTACGAAAAAGAAAATTAGCGGTTAGTTCATCTATTAATGTTTAGCTCAATTATTATTTTATCTCCATCTTTCAATTTGAAGTAATCTCTTAAGTAAGGTTCGGCTAAAATCTCAATTATATTTTTTTTGTGATGTGTTCTTTTAATATCAAGTATCGCAGCTTTAATTTTTACTTCGGGATTGTCTATCCGTGAAATTGCACAATCGTAACATTCAACTATCCCATAAGATCGTTCTGAATTATCGTCTTGGAATCCCGCGATAACAACAGGTTTTAGATTATTTAGTTTTTCTCGTAATAAATTTATATTTGTGCTATTTAACTCTAAATTTAAAGTTCCCTTATAGGGTAAAAACCCTAATTTCTCTTGGAATTGATCGAAATACCCTTTAATTGAGACATAATAAGCTCCTTCTTTCATTCCACTCTGTACGGTACCTAAAATTACAATGCACTCAAGTATTTTCTTTAAATTCTTATACATCAAAAGCATTATTTCGCTGCCTTCTTTGGTTAAAATGATTTTCTGGGTTTTTTTTTCAATTTTTCTTTTAATCCACCCTAATTCAAGTAGATCGTTGATTCTTCTTGAAGCAGTTTGTTGACTTAGATTAAGAAGTTTTCCGAATTCTACGCTGTTTATGTTAATAGTTTGTCGGTGTTCTATATGCTTACAAAGTTGATAAAGTGCAAACCAGTTAGCATAGTTTTCCGGTGATATCTCCCCTTCTTTGCTCATCAAATCACTAACTTTATTATTTTTTATATTTATTTATTATTTTTTTCTTAATTAGGCTAGAGGAATGAAGCTCATATTTATCGTAATAAGTTTCTAATCTTTTTACAATTATATTATCTAAACCTTTATCTTTCAAGCCGTTTTTTAGGGTTTGTTGGTTGTATTTTTGATCTGGACCTAAAAAGATTATATCTGGATTAATTTCTTCAACAGTTTTAAGTGTATCGTTATCAGATCTTCCCAATCTAGCTTCTTTTACGTTCTTTACGCTGCTTATCACTTCCAATCTTTGTTTTTCGGGAATAACAGGAGAATCACCAGAATATATCTTTCGATTTTTATCAGTTGCAACAATTACATAAACGTCCCCCATTTTAGCAGCTTCATTTATCAGGTATATATGCCCCGGGTGGAGAAGATCAAACGTACCTGCAATTAATACTTTCTTTGCTATTTTTTGTCAACTCAATTTAATGTATTCAATTTTAATATATAATTCAAGGTTAAACTAATATCGTTGTTGATTTAGGAATTTATTTCAAATTATCTTGCATGCATTTTTTTAAATCACTCATTTGGAGTGATATTGATATGTCGCCTCTCGTTTTTTCAATAATGTTTCTCGCTTGATCAGTTTTATGCCTTAAATCTTGAGTCAATCCAGAGGGATAATCTATTGAAAATAACTGGGTGTAGATATCATCCATACTTTCTAGTATATAGTTTAAATCTTTTACGACGGAATTCCGAATATTATCTAATACATAGCGTCTTAATTCCCCAATTACATCAGCAAGTCCAAGTGCATAATTTATAGGGGTAATGTTTAATTCACTGGGCAAGGGGAGTGGTTCTTTTGAAATAATGGAATAGAACGCTACTGCTTCAACGTATTCTTGTTCGGGAGTTTTTAAATGCTTCAGAAAGACACCAGGATTTTTATTTACTAATTCTAGCAATTCTTTATGGGTTTCTTTAGCATTAAGAACTTTTTGGTGATATTGATCAAAATCCTTTCTATGAATGTTTTTAATCGCAATGCTACAATCTCGTATTAGCATGCGAGATAATTTCAAGATTCTCTCCCGATCTTGATCTAACTTATCCAAAGTTCCAGATAATTCCGAAAAAATCTTATTAAGCCTCATTCTTATAAATAAATATTTTAGTAATAATTAATTCCAATTTTAAATATATTTAATTATCAAAAGGAAGAAAAATATTTAGGATTTTTTATTAGAGAACATTTAGAAAAATAAAAAGTTGAAAACCATATGAAAATATTATTAATACACTCTGATGGAGTAGAAGTTACAAAAAATAAGGAAGCAACGAGCAATCCACAAGATTTCCCAGAAGAATTCATTAAAATGGATGGTTTAATCTTAGTTGCTTATGTATCTGTAGAGGATCAAGACTCTTACGACACGAATTTAATATCTAATCAAGGAGCCAGCGCAATAGAAGAAGCAATACATCAAATAACTAATTTCCCCGAAACTATTAGACAAAAAAACGAAGAGATAAGAGATCATAACAAGAAAATCGAGACCGGCAAAGTTAAAGGAAAAGAGAGATTATTGCTTGAATTAATAAAAGAACGATCGATTTATAGAGTTGATAAGGTATTAGTATATCCTTGGGCACATCTAAGTAAATTCCTTAGTAATGAAAAAAATGCTATGGAAGTATGTCCTAAAATCGCTAAAATTTTAAACGATAAAGGAATAGAAGCGCAATATTCTCCATTTGGGTGGTATAAATCTTTTAAAATCAACTGTATTGGTCACGAAGTAGCTGAAATGTATAGAGATGTTAAATTAGCCATAAAACCAGAAGAACAAGTAAAAAATTCAGTCTTTAAAATCATTACGACAAAGGGAGAGGAGATTGATATTAAATTCGACAAGGAAAATAAGCTAATACTTCCTGAAATCGATTCATCAATTGAAGATGAGGGATTCAAACACTTTCTAATGTCGGAATTAGGTTCTAGAATAGTGGATAAAGGAATCGAACCTTCTCACATAAAAGTGATGAAAGAATTTGAATTAGTTGATTTTGATCCTAATACTGATGCTGGAAATTTTAGATGGTATACTAAAGGTGTTATTATGAAAAACTTAATTAAAAATTTCATAGAAGAAAGATTAATCGATTACGGAGCAATTTTAATAGAAACTCCTATTATGTATACGG
The DNA here is from genome assembly GCA_019894735.1 of Promethearchaeota archaeon. Next base: position 9,858 of record JAGXOB010000014.1, read on the forward strand.
TAAAAAACAAAAAATTAACGGCTCAAACCGCTCGGTTTCCAGCAAGAAGTTATTGGTTAGAATCTGGTAAAAATAGATATCTTTTAAGATATGCGAGCGATTTTCTACTCTTTGATTTATTTTCTCAAATGAATTTGAAACCACAATATTTTCCATTACGAGTGTATGAATTTGAACAATATGATTTTCGGAGAGAACAGGAAGGTGAATTATCTGGATTAAGGCGATTAAGAGGTTTTATTATGCCTGATCTTCATACCCTCTGTAAAGATTTGAAATCTTCTATTGATGAGTTTATCCTTCAATATGAACTCATCAAAAACCTTGAAAGAGATTTAGGTATAAAGAGTTTTGTTATATTTAGGGCGACACAAGCATTTTACAATGAAAATAAAGAATGGATAATAAATTTAGTCAAATCAGAGAAGAATGCTGCATTATTAGAGTTATGGGAAGATAGATATTACTATTATGTTCTTAAATTTGAAAGAAATGTGCTTTCAGCGCAACAAAAAAGTGCGACACTTGCTACTAATCAAATAGATGTTGAAAGTTCTTTAGAGTCAATGGTTGACAATGATGGAGTAGAGAGACAAAAATATAATATATCATTCCAAGATAATGATGGAAAAATAAAACACCCTATAATTCTTCATAATTCTCCAACGGGAGGATTAGAGCGGGTTTTATGGGGTTTAATTGAATCCTCAATTCGAAATAAAGGTAGAATAGTCCCTGGATTCAAAACTTGGTTGTCACCAATACAAGTCAGGATAATTACTGTTAGTGAAAACCAGAATAAATATGCGGAAAAGATTTTAGATATTATAAATAAATCAGGTTATAGAGCAGATTTTGATGATAGAGATGAAAAAGTAGGGAAGAAAATAAGACAGTCTGAAATTGAGTGGATTCCTTATACAATTATAATTGGAAAGAATGAAGAAGAACAACAAACTATTTCCATTAGGAAAAGATTAATAGGACAGCCATTTGGTCCCAAAAAATCAACAGCTGAACAGATTAACAATATAAAAGTATCAAAATTAATTGAATTGCTTGAAGAAGATACAAAAAGTTTTCCAAAATATAAATTACCAGTACCCTTCAGAAAATTTTCTACTAAAATTTATTTTAGAAGGTAAATGATTCCTATGACAATAAAGTGTATCATTATTGATTTAGGGGATGTTCTTATTGAATTGGATTTCAGTAGATTTTTTAACGATGTGATAACTCCATCTCCTTTTAATAAGCCTAATACTCCTATAATGTTAGAATTTTTTCGTCAATCAGACACATATCATCAAGGCAAAATTACAGATGAGGAATTTTATAAACAAGCTTGTGAAATACTTGGAGCGTGTTCCCTCGATCAAAAACAATTTTATTCGTCGTTTAATAGTATTCTTAACGACCTCAATTTGGATATGGTAGAATTAATTAGAAATATCAAGGCATCAAACAACATTATGTTAATCTGTATGTCAAATATTAATTCTAGCCACTGGAAATATTTAAAAAAGAAAAAATGGGATATTCGGGAACTATTTGACGAATTTATCCTCTCTCATGAAATACATATGACTAAACCAGATCCAAAAGTTTTTGAATTAGCATTAGAAAAAGCAGGGTGTAAACCAGAGGAAGTTTTATTTATCGACGATGGTTTGAATAATGTGAGGTCAGCCCAAGAAATAGGGATAAATGCAATAAGATTTGTGGGATTGGATAATTTAATTGAAGAACTACAAAAGTACAACATAAAATTAAGTTAGAAAAATCATAAAAATACACAGCCTTTTATCATTATTCTTCAATTGATCTCATGCAAGCTCGAGCTATTTTCTCAAAAGCTAATTCGACTTTTTCTCCCGTTTTAGCAGAAGTTTCTAAATAGTCACAGTTTAATCGTTTTGCTAGATCTTCTGCCTCTTGTACTTCAATCTGGCGCTCCAAATCGATCTTATTTCCTACAATGATCATCGGAATAGTTTTTTTCACGGTTTTTTTAATACTACTAACCCAACCAGGTAGTTTTAATAGAGATTGCGGACGAGTTACATCGTATACTCCAAAAGCGGCATTGCTTCCCTTAAAATAAATGGTCCTTAATTTAGCAAATTGCTCCTGCCCACCGATATCCCAAAGTAAGAGTCTAACGTTTGTATTATCAATTTCCACATCTTTAATCAGGAAATTTGAACCTATCGTTTGTTTCAAGTCAGGATTAAAGTAGTCCTTAATGTATCTAATAAGTAATGATGTTTTACCTACATCACCCGGGCCAAATAGACATACTTTAAATTTATATGATGCATTACTCAAAGGGTTCACCAATAGATTGCTTGCTCTATGTTTTGGTTGTTGATTGTTTATATAATAACCTAAACAAGGAGAGTTATTACAATTTATATTTGATTACTTTTACTATATTTCCTACTTATATTTTGTTACTTTTACTATATATAATTTTCTTAATGCTAAAAATAATACATGTACGCATTTTAAAGAGAACTATAAAATAATAATCGTTGAGATAATTCGTTGTTATTATTGACTTATTTACGTTACTTTTTCCCGATTCTCCCCATTGCAGCCATTAACCACTCAGGACTTCCAACGCCGTTAGCATATTCCATCCAAATATACATTAGAAACCCCATGAAGCCAATGTAAGTTAAGTTATTAATAAGAAATAAAGTAATACCGAATTGCCTACTAAAAAGGCCGAGTAATATCTGGTGTACAAAAAAGAGACTTAACGAAACTTTACCGTAATACACCAACATTTTTACGAAATTACCATATTTTTTCTTAATATCAATTAAGTAGAAGCTTATCGAAATCACAAGTAACGCTGCACCTAAATTATATAGCGTATTGGGGCCTCTACCTCTTATTAATAGCTCGGGCATCCCCGGTATATTAATATTTATTGGACGATTTGCGATGTCTAATAATGCAATACTGGGATATTCTGAGACTCCACCTAAGATTGTATCACGTGTATACAATTGAAATCCGAGACCAATGCCAATTAGTATTAAGATTATGCTCCAAATCATAAATATACGAAATAATCCTATATAAGCATCGTGCGTTCCTTTATTCATCGCTTCGTATAAATATTCTCCAAAAATAGTAGAGATAAAACATATAGCGAGCCCCGGAAGAAGAGGAACCATAGGGTTAGGACCAATTACGATGTAATGAATTCCTATTACTACTAAATTACCGCCTTCCAATCCAGGCACAAATATAAAATCTCTAATTGGATTAGAAATAAGAACGATTACGATACCAATTATTCCACGATATAGTTTTGAAATTTTTAAAGCGTAATAAGAAAATATCTGGGAAAAACCTATGAACATTAAAATATTCCAACCCCATAAATTTAAAGGAAAGGGAATATGGGGGGCTTCTATAATAAGAGAAGTAATGTTATAAATCGTAGCTATGAGAATAATAATGATCCCTCTCGAGAAAATTCTCATGCGAATTACTTTAGAGGGGAGAATATTTTGCTTGTTTTTTATGCTAAAGATCACGCTTAATGAGGATAAAAATACAAAAAGTGATGGACCAAGAAAATCTAATAACGCGAATAACATTCCGTAAAGATAGTAATTTTCATCATCTAGCCAAATTGCTGCAGAATGCGCTAAAATTATAAAGACGATGGCAAAACCTTTAACAAAATCAATACTTCCAATTCGCTTTGGAGACGCAAAATCTCGGATATCTTCTAATGGGATTAGTTCTTGTAGGTAGTTGAATAGCGGAGGAGATTCTGTTGCCGTTCCTAATTCATTTTCAATTGACATATTTCATCAATCAAGTTAATATTTTGACTTACTAATTTAATTTGGAAATTATACAATATCCTTATCTTGTGAAAATTTAAACTTTTTCATAAAAAAGAAAAATTAGCATAAAAAACACATTTATTACATTTTTAAATGAATAAAAGTGATTTCTAGGATGAAAACTAGTTTTTAGAGCCTTTTTCAGGATCTTTTTTAATCTTTTGAACTGTCTCTTTTATTTCTTCTTCCATTATGAGAATTTCTTTCTTAATCGTTTTTCCCGTTTTTTGTCCGATTCTCCCAACTTGAACCATAAGCCATTCTGGTGACCCCACACCATTATAAAATTCGTTCCAGATATACATGGTGAACCCCCAAAACCCAAGATAAGCGAAATATAGAAAGACATAAGCTAAGAAATCTAAAGAATCCAAAAATAGAGTTATAAAAATAAAGTGTAACAAAAACAAGCTTAATGATACTTTTCCATAATATTTTATCATTGATATAAAATTATTCATTTTCCTTTTAATATCTATGAAGTAGAAACATACTGCTATCAGAATAAGGGCAGCTCCCAAATTATATATCATGTTGGGGGCCCTTCCCCTTATTGTGAATTCCCACATACCCGGATATGTAATATCAGGTAAAAACTTTTGCGTTCTCATGTCCTGTAAAAGCAATAAGTGAGGATATTCATTTAAAGGTAGCGTACTACTCGTAAAATCAGTACCAGGTACGTAGGAATTTAAACCTAGAATTATACCTGCAAGGACAAAGACAATCCCTGAAAATAAGAAGGTTCTAAATAACTTCCAGTAATCTCTTTTGGTTCCACCCATCATAGCTTCGTACAAATATTCGCCAAAAATCGAAGAAACAAAACATATCGAAATCCATGGCAATAAAGGTGTCATAGGAGAGGGAGAAGTTATTATATAATGCAGAACAGTGCTTAATAAATCTCCCGCTTCTTTTCCTTGAAAGAGAAATTGTCTAATTGGATCAGAAGTAAATATAATAACAAATCCGATAATAGCTCTAGTGACTTTATTAAGTTTTAGCGCGTAATAGGAAAAAATCTGGGAAAAACCGATGAACATCAAGATGTTCCATCCCCATATAGTAGCCGGAAAGGAATAACCCGGTATTGTAAACTCTATTGATACTATATTAAATATAATTGCTATAACAATTATCATTATTCCTCTTGAAAAAATCCTATTTCTTATAACTTTTTCACTCTTGGAGCCTTTTTTCCGGCGAATGCTAAAAACGACGCTTAGAGCTGACAAGAAAACGAATAAGGACGGGCCAAATATGTCAAGAAAGGCAAAACCAATCCCGTAAAAAAACATCCAGTATTCAACGAGCCACGCCCCAGCTGCATGCGCCCCTATTATAAAAATTATTGCTATACCCTTGACGAAATCTATGCTTCCAATTCTTTTTGAGGAGGAGAAATCTCTAAGCTCTTCTACGGGTATCTCTTTTTTCAAATAATCAAAAAGAGGGATCGAATCTGAATCGACCTCGTTATCTTCTTCTATTGACATGTTAATCAATATAAATTATTATTTTAAGACTTAAATTAATATTAGTATTTTAGTTTATACTATTTGAATGTTTATATAAAAATTAATTCACAAATTTGATAAACTATGAATATCAGAAAATATTTAGATTTCCGGTTGTTAGGGTTAACTGGCTCGATATTATTGATACTGTCTCAATTTTTACCTTGGTTCTCTAACCAATCACTACTAAGTATCTTTATTATTACAACATCCGTAGCAATTGAGGATTCTTTTTTATATTTATTTCCATTAATATGTGGCATAATTTGTCTGGTTGGGGCTATCGTAGTCCTATATAATATTGAATATCGAATAACTTCTGTAATAATTAATTTCATAGGACTTGGATTCATTTTGGTCTTCCTAATTGAGATCATTCCTCAAGAATTCCTTTATCTTCCCAACGCAGAAATTGGTTTTTACTTTTCAATAATCGGAGCGATTTCAATCTTCTTCGATATAATAAACATCCTCATAAGTAAAGAAAAATAAATAGGTAGGGAGCAAAAAATTAACGAAAAGGAAGAAATTCAAAAACGGAACAGTGAATCTAATGATATTGAAGCTAATTTTTACTACGCTTTAGGTCATGAACTGAGGAGAAAAATTCTTAAAATTATTGGAGAAAATAAATACGCTTCATTTACTAATCTTAAAAAAGAATTGAAAGTAAGCACAGGCACTATTTATCATCATTTAGATACTTTATCTCAATTGATAGTCCAAAAAGATGACAAGAAATATTGTTTAACAGAGTTAGGACTCCACGCTTACAATTCGTTAAAAGACAATATAGATACGATAATTACTCCCGATTTTAGCAAAAAAGAATTTAAAACACCAATTTTAAAAGGATTAATGCGACTGACTCCAAAAAAGTATATTAACTACGAAAACAACGCAAGGTTTAAAATTCTTCTAATTTCAATTATAATTACGATGACAGGTGCTATACTTTGTGGCTTAAATGGCTTATTTCCCTTTTTTCTATTTTTCGGAGAGTCCTTAATTAATATTGAGTTAATTGATGTAGCCCTTAAAATATTACTCTCTCTTGTTTTTATAGGTAACATGCTTTTGTATTTTCTAATTAACGAAGGGATTTGTCGAATTTTTTATAAAAAAAAAGAGAATTCCTTGAAATTTTTGACATCTTTTTCAATAATCTTGTTCCCAATAGTTATCTATTTATTTTTACGTTTGATCTTAATCTTTACAGGTTCTTTCGATTTCGCTTCAGTTAAGATTTTAGATAATGTGCTTATGATTCTATTTCAAGTATGGTCTCTTTGGTTATTAACGTACAATTTAAGCGTAAATAAAAAATTGAAAATTGAAAACTCGTTAATAGTATCACTCTTGGTTCACTATGGCGGATTTTCAATTGTTCTACTACTCGCTATTTAATTACTTCAAAACTAAATTTGTTAAAAATTGTCAATATTTGAGAAATTCTTTTTTTTGAAGATTTCATATCCTTTGCTTTGGTTGAGATAAAACAAGAGTAAATTAATTCTTTGTTGATTTTCGAACTCTGTAAAGCTATTGGAGGAGTTACTATTTCTGGAACTAGTTTTATTAATTTCGGAATAATGTCATTAATTATATTCTCGAACAATTTATTTCCAAAGTATTTTAATTCTAATCGAGTGAAATGTGAGAATTTATCTGGCCGTGATTTTGGTATTTCAAGCTTAGATTTATATTGATTAAGTAATAATTCTAAAGGGTTATAATCTAAAATGTTCCTAATGCCTATATATGATGTGGTTAGCCTTGGATTAATCTCGATAAAATAAATGGAATTATCAGCTTTTTTTATAAAATCTATCCCAAAATAACCCTGGAATTTCGTTAAATTCATGGATTTTAGAATCTTTTCGAATCTATCTCTTAAAACACCATAATTTTCTACGGGAGTGAAACCTCCCAAATAAAGAGATTCTTTATTGGGAGTTAAATTTTGAACATCTTGAGTATTTATACTCAGAATTATCTGATCCTGAGCTCCAGTTTTTTTAAGGTTAGTTCTGTTAATCAATGAAATGCTTAAATCATCGCCTTCAATATATTCTTGAACTATATAGTTCCTAACCATATCGAGTTTCTCTTCAGACCTTTTAAAGAATTGTAAGATCTGATCTTTTGTTTCAAAGTGAAATATTAATTCTGAACCGGCACCATCTTCAGGTTTTATTATAATGGAACTACCAAGCTGATCAAATTTTTGAAATATGAAATCCACATCGATGAGACCTTCTTTAAAAGGAATTAAATAAGATTTTGGAGTGTTTAATTTATTGGTTGTGAAATATTTGTAAGTTTCCAACTTGGATGTGCCTAACCAAACACCATTTAAATCTATACTTAATATTTTTTTTTTATATTCTTTAACTATTTGTGTTAAATTATAGAGATGGTTTGAAAATTCTGGGGCAATAATAAAGCAATATGTTGATTTACTTACGCAATCAATATATTTTTTTAAAAAATCTTCCTTAGGATTAACAAACTTTACAATATCAGAAATTAAATAGCGAGACAAATGGCTAATTCTTCTGTCTAGTAATGTAGTAATCTTGAATCCTAATTTTTTAAAATCTTCTACAATAGTTCTCAACATAGCATAACCTTCGCAAAATAAAGACGAAGGTATGTCACGCCGATTATAACCCCCTCCAGAAACAAATTCAAAGATAAAAAGATTTTGATTGATCATTTTTTTAATAGAATATTAATTTTCATAATTTTAAAATGGTTTTAAAATGAGATTAAATTATTTTAATTAGCTAAAATTTAAACAAAAAACTGTAAGTGTGAGAAATGTCTTTTTTTACAGAAGAAGTAATGCAAAGAATTAGATATCTGCATTACAAAATAAAAAAAATTGAAGAAGCTTTAGATAAAGAAGAAGAAAGTTTTAATTTAGACGATTTAAATCTTGTTTTAGAATACACGAAGACATTAAATATAAATTATCAAAATGAAGATCAAGTTAAAATTCTAAAAGATTTAGATTTAACACCAGGGTTTTTAGAACCGTTAGAAAATAACAGAGAGATTCAGATAAAGGATTTAATGTTTGAGTGTGCTCGTGTTTTATGGGTAATGGCAAGATCTTATTCTCATATCTCTGAAAAATTTGAAGAGGAAGAGGATTGGGAAGATTCAATAATTGCAATGGTTGAATGCAGCAAGATTTTTAAAACAGGAGCCTATTTTAGTGCTGCATCCATAAATCAACATGATATAGGTGTAACCCTTTCATCTGAGAGTCTCGAATTGAATTCAGAAGAAGCAAGAATTTTAGCACAAAGTATTGCAGCTCTCAAAGAAGAAAATTCAAATAATACCTATTTCGCTTCTAAATTGTATTCTGGGTTAAGTTCATTATCAAAAAGATTATTTTATTTGAAAAAACACGAAGAAAAGAAAAAACAACAATTGCGAGCACAATTTCATTTCGATATGGGAAAAGCATGCCAACTTAAAGCCCAAGCCTCTTTAGAATCTTCTATTACGAATATAAACAAAGATAAAGTTATGAAGTTACAGCAAAAAGCTAACTTCTATTTCTTGAAGTCAGAGGAGATTTGGGATGAAATGATCAGTAGTGTTTCTGATTTATCGAGCGAAGAGAGAGCTAACATAGAGTCAAATCTGTCCGTTGTCAAAGAGATCATAAAAGAATTCAAATTTGAGCCTTTAGAGTATGATGAAATTAAAAGAATTCAAGATCCTGAGCCCATAATTATTATACCAGAAAATTTGGCTCCTTTTGTGCCAAAAAGTACGATCTATTTAACCAAATTTGTGCCTAAAGATTTAAACATTAAGAGATTCAAATCATTTCAAAAAAAGAAAATTGAACAAAAAATTCCATATAGTAAGCGAGAGAGATTAATAGATAAAAAAGCAGGGATAGTAAGAACTATTAATGAATTGAAAGTTTTAAAGGAAAATAAAGAAATTGATGTAGAAAAATTCGCTGATTTAATGGAAAAATATAGCACGAAATTGACTATGATAGAAACTGCTATAGGAAAATTAGCTCATCCAACCAAGTAATTTTATCTTTAAAAAAAGGTGATCTCATCGTTATTTTTAAAAATTTCTTTAATTTTATTTTCCTTCTAAATAGATTTTTCTATTTTGTTCAATTTCAAACTTTCTTTCAGCTTCCTCTTTAAAAAGGAGATCGTAGATTTCTTTAAAGAGAATCCCGAGTAAGAAGCTCTCTATTATGAGGCTTAACCAATTCATCATAACTTGCAAATTATGTAAATCTAAAAACAAGAGCGAGGATAAGAGGAAAACATGAGGTAAATATATTAAAGAAATTACTCCAATTCGTTTGCCAAATTTGCGTATATGCTTTTCCTCAAGTCTATAAACTTTCTCAAATTTTAAGGCCTCTAAAAAGTAGTAGATGCTAAAAACCATATTGATGCTTGTTAATAAAATAATGTAGTCTCTTTCTATTGGTTCTAGAGCGATGTAAGGTTTTAGAAGTATTGAACTGAATAAAAATGTAGAAGAAAAAATGAATTGAACCGTTGATAACGAAATTAAGCCATCACGAAAGTATTTGTAATCCATTTTTGATAAAATCTAAAATTAAAATTGAAATTTTATTAAAGATAAGAACAAAAAATGTATTATTAGTTAATATATAATTGTGTGTTTTCGATGAGTGATTTAAGCGAAGAAGAGATTGAAAATTTAAAACAAATACATCCCAAAAAGAGGATATTACGCTATATTTTTCTTCTAACAGGTTTACTTATCATTTTTTTAGGTTGCTTACTGGTCTTCATAGGTTTCGATTTTGAGATTACGCTTAACGGTTTTAATCTCTCGTTACTCATCGATGTCTTAATTGTTATATTTGGAGGAATAATTACTTTAAAATTTTATATTACACCATTTTTTTTACGGGAAAATTCTTTAACATTTAAAAGAATGCGAGATTTAAGGGAACCGGTTGAAAGATATATTAAGTTTAATTCTTTTACCCTAACAAGACTTGTAGCTGCGTTACTTTTAATGATAAACGGAATAATTTCTTATAGTACATTCGGACTTGATGTGGGTCACGAAATCGAATATGGTAGTGCCGTATTCCTTGGGGGGCCATCTTGGTTCTATGTCACTGGGTTTCCAATGTTAATAACTGGAATTAGTTTGTTAATATATTTTATTTTGAGCCCGTTTCGAGGTATCTTTTCAAAGTCAAAAAATTTCTTCTTTTTCTACGAAATCAGACTTGGATTTGCTTGGTTAACAGAAATTCCTAAAAAAGATATCGAACTACTTCGGTATCAAAATAATCACACGGGACCAAAACTAGCTTGGATTATCCTCATCCTTCCGTTTATCGTCTTACAGCTAATGACCGCAATTCCATTATTTGCTGCAGAACGAGCAAGTCCAGAGTTTGTCTTGTCATGGACGTTTTTAATACTATCTTTTTTGGATATTATCGTATTAATTATATTGATTTTCTTCCAACAGAATTACTTTGAAATAGCTACAAAAGAGAAACTCTATGAAATGTGGTTTTCTCCAATAAAATTGAGGAGACAATCTCAATTTAAGAAAAATTTTAGTGAATTTTTAGAATGTTCCCCAGACTTGCGAGATAAGGAAGATATCAGCAACACCACAATATTTTCAGAAGTAAATACATCTTATTTTCAACTATTCAAATTACTCTTTGGGATGTTTTTGATTATAATTGCGATACTTATGCTAACACAAATGGTTTTATTTGGTCCTTTAGTGTGGTGGATTGCTTTAATGTATGGTATAATACTCCTAGTAAAAGGTTTATTCTATGACTTCAGTAAAGCGGGTAATAATACTTTTCAATTTAACGAAACATCAAAAAAATTTAGGTTTAAGCGAATTTTAAGTTATAAATTTCATTATGTAGCTGCGAATAATGTGGAATCAATTACAGTGAGAAAATGGTACAGAAAATTAGATTTCTTTGATATCTTTGGAATAAGTTTATTACTAATTTTCTTAACGCTTCAACAATTAGAAGGGTGGCTAACGGCAGATACATTATTTTTAATACAAGATAATCTTATTAGTACCTTTTTATGGATAGCGATAATAATAATTATAGTTTTCTATTTGTGTCTTCCTATAGATGTTATTGAAGTAAAAACCGCAACTATCACCTATAGAATACCTATTACGCTTAAATTAAATGGGAAAAAGTTCTATTTCAAATACCTTAAAAATCTAAAAAATTTTCCTAAAGAAGCTTTAAAACCTGATATGAAAAAAACATTTTTATTAAGAATGAGCGTTGTAATTCTTCTCATCTTCGGAGCATTGTTCTACGTAGCAGGCTATTTTGTTATTATCTTCTAATACAACTTTGATATCTCATAAATGATAACTAATTAATTTCAGTAGAAATTTTATAAATTATGTCTGCTGACCAACTAAAATTAGGATTGTATATGAAAAATATGTTTTCAGATTTAATCTATATAAACAGCGTTATTGCTACTGAGTTAGTTAAAATAACTGAAAATTTAGCTGCTATAAGGCACGGAGAAGATTTTTTAGAAAAAAGCACTTGTACAACAGAACATAACGAGTTAAATCAAGAAATACTAAACATTCTAGATAAATATAACAAAACCTCAACCGAAGTTATAAGAATGGAGCGTTTGAAAAAGCACGTTTTAAAGCATTTGGGTGAAAAAAAGTAAATGCCTCAAAAGGAGGATAAATTTGATAGCTTTGTTGAAGAACTTCAACAAGAGATAATCGACAAAGAAGTAAGCGATTTTAACGAACGCATCGTAAATTTGTTTCATAACCCTAAAAATTGGGGTAAGCCTTCATATTTTACTATTTCACATTCATATTTAGGACCACGGAAAAAAACAATGGAATTTTATTTAACAATCGATAATGGAATTATTAAAAAAGCTAATTTTTTTACTGATGGTTGTGGAGCTACTGTAGCGACTGGAAGTCAAACTACTTTATTAATTGAGGGTAAAACCATTGAATTTGCGGAAAAATTACAACCAGAAGATATAGACCACGCATTACAAGGTTTACCAGAGGATCATAAACATAGCTTAGAATTAGCAGTAAATACCTTAAGGAATCTTATTATGAAATACAAAAGCAAAAGGAATTAAATACTTATAAAATGAACGGCATATTAGTTGAAAATATAGATATCCCCATCAAAGGTGAAGATTTATTTCTTAAGGGAACTATTTATTCTAATCCTAACACACCTAAAAAAGCACCCTTTATAATTAATTTAGCTGGATTATTGGATCATCGTGAGAGTTATTTTGTCAAATATTTTACTGAAAAATTCGTTAACGCTGGATTTCATGTGCTATCTTACGATTACCGTGCTCATGGAGAAACTAAAAAACAGACGGGATCTAGGTGGGATAGAATGGTCGTTCAAATATTCTCCGACATCCAAATTGTGATAGATTGGGTGTTAACCCATCAGTCTTACAGAATCTTGGAACAAAAAATAATCCTATTTGGAAGGAGTATGGGGGGTGCAATTATTTTAACACAAGGTTTCCTCAACAAAAAAGTAAATGCTTTAATTGCTTTGTGTACGAGATACGACTACCATACGACTAGAATAAAATTTCAAGAGGAAATTGTTCAGAAAATTAGCCCTAAATATTTCTTAAAAGATGAGATGTCAAACAATAAAAGAATTCTAATAGCTCATTGTAAAGACGACAATAGAATCCCATTCTCTAATCTCTCGCAGATAAAAAAACACCTCAACTTAAGTGCTGAGAATGTTATTCAATTTGAAGGGGGAAGCCATTCATTTAAAGGGTATAGAGAAGAAATTTTTAATATTTCTCTTAATTTTTTAAAAAAAATATAAGAAATGGAATAATAAGTTAAAATATACAATTTAAAACAATTTTGTGATATCTTATGGAAAAAATCTTAATTGTTGGTCCAGCGAGTCAAATACTTGGAATTAGAATTGCTCAAGACTTAAATATTAAATACTTTAATACTGAATCAAAAACGTTCCCTGACGGAGAAAATTACCTAAGGATCAACTTAGATAATGAATCTCTAATCGAAGGGAAAGAAGTTATAATTGTACAATCAACGGGACCAAGTTCCAGCGGAAACCAAAACGCTCGGTTATTTGAACTTCTAATGATGATTGATGCCGTTAAAAGGATGGGCGCTGAAAAAATCGTCGTAGTGATCCCTTATCTTGCGTACGCTCGCCAAGATAAGATTTTTAGACCTGGAGAGAGTAAGTTTGCTAATTTAGTATTATGCCTTATTGATTCTATGAGAATAGACGAACTTTATGTAGTTGATGTACACGCCCCAAACATATTAGAAGAGGTTCAATGTAAATGGATTAACATTGATTCTATGAGAATATTAGCAGACTATATTAAATCTTTAGATGTTAAAGATATCGTTGTAGTAGCTCCTGATAAGGGAGCTGTTGAAAGATCCAAAGCATTTGCTAAACATTTCGGAGAAGATGTGCCCGTAGATTACTTTGAAAAGGTAAGAGATGTAAAAACGGGAGAGATAACTATGTCTGGCAAATTAAGTTTAAAAAATAAAGATGTTGTCGTTTCAGACGATATCATTGCAACAGGAGGAACAATGGCAAAAGCTATAAAACTTTCAAAAGAAAGTGGAGCTAATAAAGTATTTGCTGTCGCGACTCACGCTCTATTATTACAAAATGCAAAATTCAGAATTATTAAAGCTGGTGCAGATGCAATAATTGGAACTGATTCTATCGATAATGAAGCAAGTAAAGTCTCTTTATCAAAAGCAATTGTAGATTACTTGAAATAGTATACTAATAATTCTTAATGATGTCTAAAATTAAATCGCGTGTAACTTTTTGAACATCCTTCTTTGAGACATTATTATTAATTTTATAATTTGCAGCATCAATTACTTCATTTAATCCAAAAGCGATTTCGCGTTGGTCTCTTTCTATTAGATCTTCTAAAGTGTTTGGATCATCTGGTCTTCTCCTATTCGAAAGCCTTTCAATTCTTATATCGTCATCAATTATTACTGCTACAATTGGAAATTTCCACGAGTTTCGAAAAGTCTTTACTTCAGCCATAGATCTCAAACCATCTATAAAAACAACCTTATTCTCTAATTTTTTAATTAACGCTACACATTTTTGTGCTATTATTTCTGGACCAAATTCATCTCGTAAATCTTGAGCAATTTTACCCAAATTTTCGTCTATTGGGTCAATACTTCTTTCTCGTGCTTCGTTTCGTATTACATCACCCATCGTTATTACAATCCCTATATCCTCAATAGCTTTCAATACTGTTGATTTGCCAGAACCAGGTAATCCACAGAAGCCAATAAGAACCATTTTACGGGTAGAGTTTCCTCCAATCGGGCTCATAAGGGTGAAATATGATAAATCATATAGTGATTTTTTAGTTAGAACTTTCTTATAGGTTAAAAAGATTGATAAATTTAAAAGTTTTAAATTTATTCAATAATAATGTTGAAACTATTAAGAATTTAGAAAATCATTTGATTATTTAATGAATAGAAAAGAGAGTAACAGTAAAGAAACGGAAAATAACGATACTGAACACTTTGAACTAGATAAAGAAAGTTTGGACGCAACAACATCAGAATCAGATGATTTTATTGAAATTTCGACTAAAGAACACTATATTCAAAAATATCGCATTAATCCCGCGGAAACGCCTATTATCATATCATATAATGCATACAGGCGTATTGTTGGCTATGCAATGCGATATGGAAATGATGAACTGCCTCAA
>JAGXOB010000014.1:25177-31913 GCA_019894735.1 Promethearchaeota archaeon
AAGAAATTGGCGAGAAGTTTACGGCATTTTGATAGGGTCGATAAAGGATAGTAAAGAAGTAATTATTAAGGATGCGATCCCCGTAATGGCAGGGAGTAGAGCTTATGTTGAATATAAAAGTAAACATTATGTAGATACTGCTCAATTTAACACAGCAATTTATGAAAGAGCAATCCAAGATAATAAAGAGGACTTCTTTGTAGGATGGTGGCACACTCATCCAGGTATCGGTTTTATATTTTCGCCACGAGATGTTGAAACTCAATTGTTTTATCAAGGTGTAAACCCCTTCGCAATAGCATTAGTATTCGACCATTGTCAAAAAGGATCAAAAGCATTTTATCTTGGAGTTGCGGGAGTAAGGTTAAAAAATCCTGATCGGGGCATGTTTGCTACTTATTCGAATGCTATCGAACTGAAATTTGAATTTCCTAAGGAAAAAATGGTCAAGCAAGTCGAAAAAGATGTCAAAGAGATTAATAAAAACATCAAAAATGCTTTGAGAAAAATCGATTACATTGATGAGGTTTTGCGGAAAAAGGCATTAGCCCAACTCCAAAGGAATTTCGGGCTTATTATGGTTCTAAAAAGAGATGTAAAAATCACAGATAATGAAAAAGAAGCTGAAGAAGATGACTACTTTTTATATGAATGGGATCCTGATATTGACAAAAAAAATTTCAGGATACCTAAATTTAGAGAAAAAATCGAAAAAGAATTAAAAAAATGCGAAGAGATTCTTATTGAGGTAAAGAAAACGAATCAAACAGCCAATTTTCAGAAAAAAAAAGAGAAATTTAGCAGAAAAATCAAGGAGATGTTGGCAAAACCTAATGAATGGTATAAAAAAATAATAAACGATTTTACCAAAAAGATTGAAATTATTTCTCCATTGTTTGATTATTTAGATACAGATGAGAGAAAAATTATTGAACATTTTGAAGAAAGGAGCTCTGAATATCAAAAAATATTGGACGATCTAAATTCTCGTTCTGATTTTAATTTATAAAATTCTAGATAAATTATTAGACATAAGATTATTTCATGCATTTAATCAATAGATTATTATCAGCATTACTTTTTAATTACTGTGTTAAAGAATGAATTTAAATAACTTTTATATTGCTTGGATAACTTTTATAATTTAGACTGCTTTTGATTCATACTTAGCAAATATATGGTAATGAGGTTCTTTCATGCCTAATGATACAACGCTTATAGTTAGAAATCGTACAGATAGGGAAAAAACAATTAAAGATGCTATTTTTGCCTTTTCAGGAGGGACAAAATCATTATTGATAAAAGGGGAAGGAGAAGAGATTTCAACTGCCGTTGAAGTTGCTGAAATTTTAAAAAAACGTCTTTATCCAGGAGTAGAAATTGCTAATGTTTCACTAGGTAGCCGCCCTTATTTCGAAAGAAATCAAAATAGAAATTATAGAAGAGACAATCATTCTAATAAAAACAAAAAAGATTTAATTTCGAAAATCGAAATAACCATTTCTAAATCACAAATGTAAACTTTATTTATGACTTTTGATAATTTAGGCCCATTACTAGGCGAAACTAGAACAGTTGCGTTATGCCAAATATGTGGTGATTATATTTACAAACGAATTTACCAAGATGAGAATTCAAAGAGCAAAGAAAAAACTATTTTCGTTTGTAAAAATTGTCTGAGAAACGACAATAAATAATTAACTACTATAATTTTTTCGCACTTCTGTTATAATTAAGCGTTCTCGGGGTACTTGCAATAAGAGATACTTACATTGATCAAAGGATTTATTATCTACATATATTGCGGTTTTTCCTTTCTCAAGTCTTAAGCCCAAAAATTTGTTAACTTTAAATTCTTTCATAATCTCTCGTGATAGTAATGTTTCTATGTCATATAGAAATACAAAGTAAAATATTTATAAATTTAATTTATAATAAAGATTAATATATTTCTAATTTTTAGAGATTTTTTTTTCTAAAAAACGTGACCAATTGAAGGATAAAATAAATTGCATAATAGCTAGAGTTAGCATTAGCATTAAAGATTCTGTTATAACACTCGAAATATCATCAACCTCGATCCCGGTTGCTCCAAACCCAAGCGATATCAAAATGGGAAAAATAACGTAGAAGATCGTAGTTATATTTTTTCCTAACCAAGCCCATAAAATACAGATAGGAAAATTTATCTTTTTATCGGACATTCCTAAAGCGATCCATAACGGATCATCTGGAATAGGTAGAGCTGCTGCAAGAAAAATAATTAAGTGCATGGATTTAGGATGATCGAGGACAATTTTTCCAAAGCCTTGTACATTATCTAGTGTTCTTGATTGAGATTTACTAACTACTTTCTTGGCTCCAATACCAATTAAATATCCTACAAGTTCACCTAAGGCACTTCCAAGCCCTCCAACAACTGCTAATACTAATATTTCTAACCAAAAAGGGCCATTTAATAGGACTTGACCAAGATTTAATCCAATACTTGAATATCGGATAAAAATTGAATTAGAAAATGAGAAAAGTATAAATGGATAGGGAATTGGAAAGCCTACACTAGCATTTCCTAAAAGACAAATAAAAAACGCTATTAAAAGTGCGATAAAGTAGTTCGAACCTTCAGTAAGATCAGCTATATCTTGTCTTGATTGAATTATTACATTTTGAAAGGCCGGAACTGTTAGAAATAAAATTAAGTATATTATTACTCCTAAATAGAAAAAAGTAAAAACTATGGTTAATTTTTTTGAGATAGCCATATTAATCTTCTTAAAATCACATTAATAACTATTTTGATTTAGATATTTTAGTATTTAATCCATTCTTAGCATTTAAAAGAATTTCTAAATTATCAGTAACTTTACCTATTTTATTTACTTTATTAGGCATTTCTAGATTTTCCAGAATTATGAGTAATTCATCAGTTTTAGGGTTATAAATAATTTCTCCTTTCTCTACGCTATTCACTGATTTTGGATTATGTCCTTTAAATATTTCAATTCCAGGAAGCGTCCAATAAGCTTTTGAGCCAAAACTAAATCGACCTCTCAAAATAATAGGAAGTTTATTAACTATTGCGTCGGCGGATAATGGTGCGTAGACTCTTAGTAATTCGCCATTAAGACATCCTATTCCAAAGAGATCTATCTTTATTCGTATAGACATTTTCTTTTAATACGGTAATTTCTTATTCAAATATCGTTTTGAGTAATAATATTGGAATCTATTAAACTTTCTCTTATTAATGGAGGGGAAATATTTCGACATCAATTAATAAATAAATTTAAATAGATGATTGTGCATATGTTTTATTGGACAATAGTTTAAAACATTGGTTCATGATACAGAATTACAATTTAAACAACGAGCATGTTGTTGCAAAATTGATAAATGATTCTTAAGTTCTAACGCAAATTTTTTACACCCAGAATTAATACTTACGCCTTGATTTCCATACGGTTTTATATTATTACATTCTTTTAGTATTGAATCCTAATTTACGAACAAGATTATTCTTACTTTAGGAGATTTCTAATATTTATCACGCTGAAGCAATAATTTTGTAAAGAGATGCAATTAAGTTAAAATTGGCATGAAATAAAATGTAAATTGATACAGATTTGCTTGATCTCTTGTTGAATTTAGTAGTTTATTAAGTTTGCTACACGAGACATTCAAACTTTATATGTCTTTAAAATTATAAGCTTCCTCAATAGTGCTTTTATCCAGATACGATTCATTGGAGTAAGAAGTTGATTTCCTATGAAACAAGTTTTCTGTTATAATCGGAGCTACTATTGTCCACCTTTTTTTTTTTCGTTTAAAATTTTTAAGTCTTGAGGAGTATCAATGTCATAGAAATTAGACTCTGAATTGACCGATACTGCAAAAAATTGCTTTTTTTTCTTAATCATTAAGTTAACTACTTCTCGTATGGTACGAAATCTGACTGGGTTTGCTAGAGCTCTGATATTATTAACATACTCATTGTTAAGTATAAAAATTGGAATTACTTGATTAATCACTTCTTCATTCGAAAGGTAGCTCAATTTCTCTTGAGATATTTCTTTAACAATCGATTTTGAGTTTTTTTCTTCTATTTTTAAATAAGATATGCTTTTTTCATAATTAGGGGAATACTTTTCAACCCTTTTCATTAAAATATCGATCCGTATCTTTCTGTAAAATATTATTGAACTATGGATTGCTTGTGAATAATTCTCCAATAAAAGGTTTAGGATTTCTTGCATAAGTGTGTAGTCAAAAACAGTATCTCCTGGAAAAACCATGTATATTTTATCATCTTTAAATATCTGATTATTTGTAGTAATGCTTAGAAAAGAATATAAAGGTCCAAGTTTGTATCTAACTCCAGAACTATGAATTAAGATATTTGTTATCCCACACTGTTCTTTCATTCGAGATGAGCTTACAAAATCAGCAATTTTTTCCCCTAAATGCCCCGTTACTACAATTATTGGATCGAGCTTTAATTTTACCAAGTTAGAAATAATTAAAGAAAGAATTGATTGATTGTTTAAAGATTTAACTTTTACAAGCGGTTTTGGAGTGTTATCAGCAATATTTTTAGCGCGTGTTCCTTCACCAGCACATAGAATGATACTTGTGATTGTTTCCATTAATTTATTTTTATGTGGTAACAATAGGATTTCCATCCATATCAATTATGATTGTATGTTCTTGTTGCGCAACAGGAGCTCCAGTTACCTCTATGAGTACTGGATAGTGATCGAGAATTTGCTTTCGCTTAAAAGACTCGATTATCGTTTGTATTTTGTTTTTCGGGATAATGTTATTTTTTTCTAGTAATCGAGGTGAAAAAGGTAAATTTTTGGTTAAATCCTCTATTTTCTTCATGTAGTTTATTTCTTCGTAAGGTAAATTCTTTTTAACTCTTTTAACAAATCGGTAGATATAAGATTTTTTACCGTTGGAGACTAATCCTTCACCTGAAGTAGCGAATGGCTCGCAAGCGTAGGCGTCGCCCGGTTTTAAAACTTCTTTATGATTTAGATCTCTAATATTAGGAAGAAACGGCCCAGCGTGGAGTTGATATTGTTTTAATTCATGACCTCCAAGATTAGAAATTGGTCTTAATCCACGGTTATGTATTTTATCTGCGATTACTTCGCCTAATTCATACAACTTAGTACCAGGTTTAAAAATATCGATCGCAGCATCAAGCGCCTCTTGAGCAGCATCTATGTAATTCTGAAGTTTTGGATCGTTATCTATATTGAATGTACTTGCTTTGTCAGCAATATACCCATTATGGTGAGAGCCTAAATCTATTTTTAACAATCCTTTATTTGGAACCACAGTAGGATCGTCGATAGTAGGACTATAATGAGCAGCAAGCTCGTTTAAAGACATATTAATTGGAAATGATAATTCACATCCTTGATTGAGTATTTCATCTTCGCACTTATTGGCAATTTCTAAAAAGGATACTCCTGGTTTTATAAGCTTTTCGGCTAGCTTTTTAGCGGCTATAACTGCTTTTCCAGCTTTTAAATAAGACTCAATCCACTCATCTGTCATAATTATTCAAAAAATAATATTATAAAATTTCTAAGGTGTCAATCGTTCGGGCGTTCTAGGATACATCACAGCTTCTCGAATGTCATCTAGACCACAAATATATGTTATCCAACGAGCTATTCCTAACCCGAATCCCGCGTGGGGAGGCATTCCAAAATCATATGCAATAAGATGAGATTCAAAAGAAGAAGCATTCAAACCTTTTTCTTCTATAGCATTCTCTAGTTGTATTCTATTATGAACTCGAGTGCCTCCAGATGTTAATTCGAGCCACCCCATTTGAAGATCAAACGATTCACTATATTTATCATCTTTTGATGGTTGAATATAAAACGGTTTAATTGACATTGGCCAATGAGTTATGTAGTAGTATCCTGTTAGTTCTTCTCCTAATTTTCTATACGCTTCTGTCGAGATATCTTCTCCCCATTCAACAGTAATTTTATATTTGTTTTCAAGTAATTCAAGAATTTCATCGTACCTATAACGTGGAAAGGGTAATTCTGGAACGATTGTTTTATTCTCCATGTTAATAGTTTTCAGAGCAGCCATATTATTCTCTCTAATATTCGTTATTACATTATGAACTAATTCTTCTAGTGTTTTTAAAACGTCATACATATCAACAAAGCTCATTTCTACATCCAGTGTAAAAATCTCGCAGATGTGTCTTTTAGTGTGACTCTTTTCCGCTCTGAAAGCAGGACCTATTTCAAATACCTTTTCATATACTCCACATAATTGTTCTTTATATAATTGAGCAGATTGAACTAAGAATGCCTCTCTATCAAAATACATAATGGGAAATAACTCAGTACCGCCCTCTGTCGCGGAACCTATTATATTTGGTGTTGTAACTTCAGTAAAATCTTGTTCTCGTAAAAAACTCCTAGACGATTTTAGGACTTGTCCACGAATCTCAAAAATTGCTTGATTTCTTAAGGATCGTAGATCTAAAGCCCGATTATTTAATCTAAGATCAAGTTCTGATATAGTTTCTCCAGTCATATCAATAGGAAGCTTTTCTGGGGTTCTATTCAATATTTTTATTTCCGAAGGGATAATTTCAATTCCGCCTGGTGCTGCTTTAAATTCCTTTACCTTTCCTTTTACCATTAAACAGTATTGGTATCCTAACTTGGCTTTTTCAAATAACTCATTGGGTACAACT
>JAGXOB010000014.1:32009-37420 GCA_019894735.1 Promethearchaeota archaeon
ACTCCTTTTTTTAAAGTAATCTGCCGTTCTCCATATTTATCCTGCAAGCTTATGAACTTCAAACCGCCTAGATCTCGAAAATTTCTTACCCATCCCCCAAGAATTACTTCTTGATCACGTAATTCTGGAGTTACATCTTTTGTATAGTGAGTTTTCCTCCATCCATCCAATTCATCAAAAGACATAATAACCACTAATTTAATATTTTTATTTAAATTAAATTTGAAAAGGAAATTAAGAATAAATTTTTTGCCATCTTATTGGGGATTAATAATGCCGAATCTAAATTGGAAGGACAAAGAAAAACTTAGAACGTCTAACACCAAAAAGTCTCAACACGCTCATCTTTTCAATACAAAAGAATTAAATTTATATCCTATAATTGGTAATCTTGTATCTCATAAACAAATAACTAATAAAAAAATGGAAGAATATCAGAAACACGAAGGATTCTCCAAAAAATTGATTAATTGCTTATTCCAAGGAGATAATAAGGATATTATGAATTCTTTGCTCCCCCTTTACTCGAAAAAAATCAAATTAATCTATATCGATCCACCTTTTGGGACCGGAGGGGATTTCGAATCCAAAATGTTTATAGGAGAAAAGAACGCGTTTGAAGTTTCTAAGGCTTACTCAGACACTTGGAATGGAGGTATTGATGCTTATATTGATTTTTTATATGATAGATTAATTATTATGAAAGAATTGCTCGCAGAAGACGGAAGCATTTATGTGCATTTAGATTGGCATGTTTCCCATTATATAAAAATAATAATGGATGAAATTTTTGGAAAAGAAAATTTTAAAAATGAGATAATCTGGGCATACCCGGCAGCTTCAGCTAAAACAAGAAGATTCTTTATTCGTTCTTATGATTCGATTTTATTTTATACGAAATCTAATGATTATACATTTAATGACGATCCTAATATATATATGGAGTTCTCTGATCGAGTTAAGTTTGCTTTAAAAGAAGACGATAAAGGGACCTACTACCATCGCGGAGGAAGTCATAACGGTAAGAAACTCTCGCAAAAAGTATACATATCAAATATGGGAATCTTTCCTCGTGATGTTTGGACGGATTTACCTTATATCAGAGCAAATACTCTTGAATATCAAGCATTTTCTACACAAAAACCTGAGAGATTGTTGAAAAGGATAATTCTTGCCTCTTCAAATAAAGATGATATCGTAGCAGATTTTTTTTGCGGAACTGGAACCACATTAGTTGTTGCTGAAAAACTTGGACGGAGATGGATTGGTTCAGATATAGGAAAACCCGCAATAAATATAAGCCGCAAAAGAATCCTTGATGTTTGGAACAGTAATAATCTTATGAATTGGGGTAAAAAATATCTTGAAACGCCACATCCATTTAGAGTTTTAAGGATCAATAATAATAATCAACAAGAAATCAATATTGACAAAAGATTTTTAATTGATGACTTTCAAAATAAAGCAAAAAATAACCTATTCCAGAAGGTTAAATTTGACATAGTCATGACTAAAGATAATAATAGCGTGTTTATCGAATTAGTAAGTTATTCCATCCCAGATCTAAATATACTTAATGACAAACTAAAAGCTAAGATAGAAACTTTTTCTGATTGGATTGATAGTTGGGCTATAGATTTTAATCGACAAAATGATTATTTTTACACGACCTGGATCTCATATAGAACACCAAAAAATCGCAAATTGAACTTAACTTCAAGTTTGCATACTTATGAAAAACAAGGTAAATATAATATAGCAGTAAAAGTAAACGATATTCTTGGAAATGAGACTGTTCAGGAATACGAGATATGTATCGAATAAACCTCTATTTTACGATCTCACGTAATAGTAATGTTGCATAGGAGCCCTTCTGAAGAGAAAACTCGATCTTTAATTTATATTTATTCTTAAAAACATCGTCTTCAGAAAAATCCAAAATTTTTAAGCCTAAAGGTTTAACAACTATCGGTCTAAATGATCCCTTGAATTCGTATGTTTCTAACAATTTATTGGAGAATAAATCTGCTGAAATTCCCTCATTTTCCAAAATTTCTAACGCAAAAGATTTGATGGTTGGAAAATCGTCTAAATTTGTATTATATCCGATTAATGGATATACTATTTTAGCTCGGTTTAAATCGTATGCTTCTTGGAGAAACTTATCGTACAATCCGTTGTATAAGTATTTTATTTGAGTGATATTACCATTCTCGTCATCTAAAATATTAAGAATGTCGCCTTTATTTGGTTTGTTTAAAGAAATTCCTTTTTTACATCTCAATGATATCATTCTATTGAACAAATGAGATTGAAATGAACTAATCAATAACTTGATAAGGTACTTAGGTAAGTGATTAATTGCTCCCTCGTAATCACCGGGATTATCCAATAAGTATTTTATCAATATTCTTTCATAGTTTAAACTTTTAGGGAATTCATCGTATGCTTTTTCGAGGTTACCGGTTTTTCTTAATTCTTCTCTTACACTTCGAGATTGTGGTAATTCTGATGAATAAGTTGCTATAACAAACTCATCAAACGCCTTTTTGAATTCGCTTTCTAAAATAAATCTCCCTATCAGGTGCGAATTCGGTCTAAAAGTTCCAAATCTTTGAAGGCCATAGTAATTCGGAAAACCAGAAGTGCGTAATGCTGCTAACAATTCGTCTATTTCTTTTTTTTTATTACTATTTTGTTCAATATTTCTAATAGTAATTTCAAAGTGGTTTCCCCAATTCCTTCCTAATTTAACGGAATTTCTTGAAGGATTTATATTTCTAATGAATATATCGTTTAATTTTAATTTCTTTAACTTTTCAACATAATTTCCTCTTATAGAGGCTTGCTGAACGCTTATTGCTCGTTTATCTTTTAAGCCAGCGTATTCGATTGCTTTAGGAGCTATTCCTAAAGCATCACTAATCATTCTTAACGCTTCAAATGTGTCTTTATTAATCTTTACCAAGTTAAAAGTAGTATAACTGTCCTTTGATTCAACAGAATAACTATTGGGAGAGTAATTCTCATTGATTTCTAGAACGCGCCCGGAAAAAGTGATCTCTTTAACGATGAAGTCCTTATAAAGATTTTTAATAGTTCCTTTAATACCTTTAATTCCAGAAGTTGAAAAAACTTCAATCCCTATAATTTTTTCGATTTCTCTCTCGTTATTGTTATTAATTATGTGAATTAAATCTCTATTTTCTTCCAATTTGATTAGCCTAAAGATTTTATATTATAATAGCTTTAACTCCCCAGTAACTTTATCTAAAGTTTCCGAGAGTGCAGGTCCTATTCCTAAAGCTGTGGAGGTTCCGGGAGCTAGTTGGGTTAAACCGGCGTCTCTAATTAAGAAAAACGGAATTTTATTTTTTTCTAATTTAAAGACTACCTCATTAAGTTCCTCCATACCACTTACTCTTAGAACTACTTTTTTCTGTCCCGTGTTTTTCCATTTTTTCCATACTTCCTTATTTTTTATCCGAACCAAATCTGCTGAGGATAATGAAGCATGGCACGACTGAGCACATTTTTTCCCCGTACCCATCTTCAAATCTGTCCGAATTAAGATAACTTGTTTGTATTCATCCACAATATATTAGACCTATTCAATAATAAGAAATTGAGAAATAAAATAATTACTATTGTTCAAATTCAATACGGATTGTGTTGCCAGTGAGCTCGAGTATTAATTCTTCAAGTTCTTCTTTAGTAAATA
The DNA here is from genome assembly GCA_019894735.1 of Promethearchaeota archaeon. Next base: position 35,731 of record JAGXOB010000014.1, read on the forward strand.
AGATAGTTCCTTGATCTTTTTTGGAAAGAACTCCTTTAAATTCAATGTCTCCTGTAGCTAAAAATATCTCATTTAATGAAATTAACTTGCTAGGAGCGATTAAGCTTTCTAAAGCAGCTCTAGGGTTTTTAGTTTGTTCAACTAAAATTAACTCGTCTACTTCGTACGTTTCTTTTATCCAATTTATTAATTTTTGCGTGACTTTAATCTTATCTTTCTTTCCGACAACAATTATAACAACATCCTCGAAATCGATTGCTTTAAAGAAAGATATATTTTTTAGAAATCCAAATTTGTCTTCTTCTTCCAAAACAAGTAAATCCTTAGCTAAATCTAATTCTAATTGACTAAGGACTCCCGTATCTAGTTTTTCCTGACAACTAGTACATAAAAATCCGGAATTTACGCATGTTTTACACGCGGGAAGATTTTTCATTTAGCTTCTAATCCACTTATAACTCAATAATGTCACAAGTAAGATTTCTTACAAGTCTATCAGCAGTAGTAGGGTCTGTTTTATATGTATAAAGTCGCTTTTTGGTTCTTAACTTCAACTTCACCACATCTTTTACTCGTTTTACCCGACAATGGACGGCAAACTCCGCTAACTCTAAAAACTTTTCATCGTCAAATATCTCGCTTGGCATCTTTTTCAACTATATTTGAAATTATTTTAACTTTAAATTAATGCTTAAAATTATTTATAAAATTTTAATTTTTACTTTATTTCTTAATTGTATGCAATCCTATATCAAAAAATTTTTTAGCTTTCAAATGTTTTTCAATTTATTCTTTTATTGAAACTTGATTTAGAACCTTATGTATTTGTTTCAAGAAGAATAGCGTTTAAATGATTACTAAATAAACCAAAATAGTTAGCAGATAAAGGAGAATATTGTATGCCAATTGATGACCCATATAAAAGAAAAATAGCCAGACATCATTTATTAATGAAAACTGTGTGTCGCAAATGCGGAGCTTTAAACCCCATCAAAGCAAAAAAGTGTCGTAGATGCAGATCTAAGGATTTACGTCCTAAGAAAAGAGAACTACAGAAATAAAGCGAGAATACACATTTATTTGCTAAACATAATTTTATACATCTCATTATTTTCTACAAAAACAGCTTTAAGTTTTAAAAATTAAAATTATCGTAAACTTTTTTAATTTTATGACTTAGAGATCATTATATAACAAATAATTATTTTAAAAAAATCAAAATAGTGTGAATTAAAATGGCACAATTAGGCGGTCAACCTATCTTTATTATGAAGGAAGGAACCGAAAGAACACGTGGAAAAGACGCTATGGAAAATAACATCGCAGCTGCGAAAGTTATCGCTGAAGCGGTGCGAACATCACTCGGACCTCGTGGAATGGATAAAATGCTCGTTGACCAGTTTGGCGATGTTGTGATCACAAATGACGGTGCTACAATTCTAAAAGAAATCGATGTCCAACATCCAGCTGCGAAAATGATGGTTGAAGTTTCTAAAACTCAAGATTCCGAAGTAGGTGATGGCACAACTACTGCTGTAATCCTTGCTGGCGAACTATTAAAGCGCGCAGAAAAACTTCTAAAGCAAAAAATACACCCAACAGTCATTACTGAGGGCTTTAGAAAAGCTGCTGAGAAAGCGATTGAAATCTTGGAAGCAATGTCAATTAAAAGCGGAATCGACGATATGAC
>JAGXOB010000150.1 GCA_019894735.1 Promethearchaeota archaeon
CGACAATATATGGCATGTGCTTTACCTCCTTATTCTTTTAATTTTTACATTTAGATTACGTGCTAATGTATAACTTAATCAGATTCTATTTAAGTTTTTACAAATCTGTAAGAAAAAAAAGAAAAAGAAGTTTCTATTAGATAAGAGATTTATCACCGTCTCATTGAATACCAAGCGAGTATTGTGATGATCCCCCCAATATATGGTAAAATCAGACCAATGCCCGCAAAATATTCTAGCCAAAAAGTATCTTGGAGCCCTGCCATTGTAATCATAAACAAACTTGGTGCAACAAGAAAGAGGATTCCTCCTATTAAAGAAAGCTTAGTTTTTGGTTCATTTTTTCTTTTGGCCGATAATGCGGAATAAAAAATTAGTGCTGTTCCTAATAATAATAGAATGGCTACCACTACTCCGGGAATTGTTATTGCTGGTTCGTCAAGAGAACCCCATCCAGTTATGAAATAGAAACCCCAGTACCACACGCTTATTAAATTACTTCCTTCTATTCCGCCCCAAGCAGGAACGAAAACCGAAATTATTCCCAATAGAGCTGAAACTAGACTTATTAGCCAGAAATACTTTTTAAACAGTTCTAAATTTATTTTCTCCATGTTAAAACATCAATTTCTATTAACATAATTTTATTATTAAATTAATTATGGTGAATGATATTAATAAGCTTTAACACATCTATTTTACCATAATGTAAAGAACTTGTTCAACAAGCTAATTGATTTAATCGAAGAGAGAGAAAGCGGCTTTTTTTTAAGATTCAAGAATAGAATCTTTAGGAATTTTCATTAAATTTATAAATTTGCATATTAAAAAGAATCTCTACTTTTAACTCTGATAGACACCAAACCACAATTCTAAAAATTTAGATGGTTTGTTTCGTTGAAGATACATAAGGTATGATCGATATTTCTGAAAAAAGGATTGACATTCTTTTAATTATTCCGTGTTTCAACGAAGAGGAAAACATTGAACATATATTAGAACATCTCCGTGATGTTAAAAATAATTTAAAGGAAAGAAGCGAACTCAATTTAGAAATTCTTATAGTTAACGACGGCTCTACTGATAGAACAATACAAATTTTGGAGAAAATCAATCGCGATTCCCTTTATAAAATTGTTAACCTTCGAGAAAATAAAGGATATGGTTATACCCTTATAACCGGTTTTAAATACGCTAAAGAATTGGGATTTTCCTGGGTAATAACATTCGATATGGATGGTCAACATAAACCAGAGTGTTTGTACAAGTTTATCGAATTAATCCTTGAAAGTCCACCATACGAAATTATATCTGGTTCAAGATATAAAAATTCAAACCATAATTGGCAAAAACCGTGGAAAGATAGATTTCTTGTAAATACGATCATCACGGGAATTCTCAATACTCTCGGATTTTCTATTACAGACGCATTTTGCGGATTAAAGGCATATGAATGTAATGCGATTAATGATTTGGATTTAAAAACAAATGGATATGAGATTCCCATCGAAATCTGGATTAAGTCATTGAAAAATGGATACAGAATTGTAGAAAAAGGAGTCCCCGTAATATATAAGGATAGAGATGCGGTTTTAAAAAATGCAAAAGAAAGCTTTTTGTTTAAAAAAGGAGAAGAAAGAATTGAAAAATATTTGTGTTTAATTGAATCGCTCTTAAATAGACCTATAAAAACAAGCCTTAGTGTTTTTGAAACAATTTTTTCAAATTATTACAATAGTGTGGAAGAAATTACTAAACATAATTTCAAAAATATACAAGAATCGATATTTACCAAAATTAGAGAATTGGAAACTGAGTAGATTAAAATGAGCCTTAAATTAGATATTTTAGTGATCGGAGCCCATCCAGACGATGCAGAAATCGGATGTGGAGGAACAATTGCCCACTACAAGAAAAAAGGTAAAAAAGTAGGTATTCTTGATTTGTCAAATGGAGAACCCACTCCATTCGGTACTGTAGAAAAAAGAATGGCTGAGGCTAAAGTAGCTTCCGAAATTTTAGGGCTCGATGTAAGAATTACGCTTGAAATGACAAATAGATACATTGAAAACACAATCGAAAATCGAAAAAAAGTTTCTGACGTTATTAGAAAATATAAACCCAACATACTTATTACCCATCCTTCCAACGATTGGCACCCAGACCATGTAGCTTGCCATCAGATCGTAAACGCCGCTAAATTTCAAGCAAAACTCACAAAAACCGAATCCGAATATCCGGAGCATTACCCGAAATATGTCTTTTATTTTGATCACTCCCATTTAAAGGATAAGAATCGAAAATTGGACTTTTTAATCGATATCTCCGATTCTCTTGAAGAAAAATTAAGTGCCCTTAAAGCTTATAGAACACAATTTGTTGAAAATAAAAAGCATTTGAGGATATTTGATTACATAAAAGAACGCGCGGGATATTTGGGATATCAAATTGGCGTAAAGTACGCTGAAGGATTCATTTCTCCTGAACATCTAAAGGTAGATTTTGAAAATTTTAAATTTTAAATTTTAAGTAAAATAAAAATGTTAGGCGATAAATTAGAAGATCCGTTAAAGTATTACTTGTTATATGCTTTAGAAGGACAAGAGTCTTGGATTTCTGAAGGTATGAAGGGGCTTATACCCCAATCTATAAGTGATGCCATTTCCCTAGCTAAAAAAATAAATAGAGAAGCGAAAAAAGATTCCAATAGCGAGGAAATAAAATTAGCTTTAGGAAAAATTTTCGAAAACACCAACAAAAAATATAATCTACTGACTGATAAAGCTAAGAGTAATTTGGATAAGCTTCTTACTGACAACGAGAGTCTAACTTTAGAAGTTTCGCATCAACCAAAATTTTTAGGGGGAGAGCGTTTTCTCTTTAACAAAATTGGATGCGGAGCTGCTTTCGCAAATCTTGAAAGTTCTATAGTACCAATTTTTTACGTTGCCGATTACGATAAGGTCCACTCAGAATTAATAAAAACTAAATTTTCGCAGAGCGATTCTCCTAGTGGATTTTCAATTTCAATAGAACCTGAAATAGAAAAAGAATTTCTTGGTAAAAGTATTAAAAATCTTCCGCTACCGTCCGTGTCTTATCTCTTGGAACAATTTCAACAAATTAGAAAAAAATACAGTAATTCTATTAATTCTTGCTTAGGGGATAATTGGCATAAAAAATTATTAGAAGAGCGGTTAGAGGAAGCCCTTCGGTTAATCAAAATTGCACACAATAATTCTGAAAACTATACAGATTGGTTCATAAACATAATTGGGACAATTTCAAATGTTATCTTTGATCAAGGCTATCTTTTCGTTTCTGCTTCAGATATAGAATTTAAAAAGCTATTAACGCCATTTTATGAGACTTTACTAGAAAATCAGAGTAAGTACGTTGATATTTATGTAGATTTAAATAAAAAATTTGTAGAAAATAATATTCAGCCTCCCTTACGAGATATTAGGAGTGACTTTGTTCCTTTTTTTTACGAGTGTGTCAGCGAAGATTGTCAATGCCGGAGATTGGAATTAACCGGTCAAGATTATATATCTATGATCCACGTTAAATGTGAATGCAATGAATGCGGAAATTTGATAGATTTTAGCCTTGAAAAGGACAACCCGGATCTTTCTGAGCACGTTGCTCATTTCACTCCTAGAGTCGAATCGCGGCAATATTTAGTTTCAAAAACTATTCAACCGGCGATACATATTGCAGGTACAGGTGAAACGAGATATTACACGATGGCGATCCCGTTGATTAGACATTTTGATAAAACCGTCAATTTACCAGTGATATATTTTTATAATAAGATTACAATGAATACGTTTATGACCCGGAAAATAGAGCAGGATTTAGTCAAGTTAAATGTACCGGGTTTCCTAGATAGTGTCAAAGGTTTAATGAAAAACCTTGGTAAGTTTAATAAACTACTCAATAAGCCCTCAGAGCAAGCTCAAGATCGCGCAAAAATTATAGCTCTATTATCAAATTTTAAATCACATATGACGCAACTTGAAACTATCTTAGTAAATTTCCAAGAAACAGAAATGGCTCCAGAGGACAAAAATACCGTCTCAAGTTACTTAAGCAATATGTTCGGAAAAATCTCTAAGGAAAAATCCGGGCAAGAGGTAGTATTTCATTGGGTGGATGTCAGTTTAAAAAATGGGTTATCTGAATTCTTTAAAGATTACTTGCAAATTTATAAACCGTGGCTTCCCCCTGGAATGGAAATTTTTCTCTAACTTGTAAGATTCACGCGAGCTTGAAGAACTTATTAGCGTTCTCCCAATAAATCTTCTTTAACACATCCAGAGGAAGATCCAACCCATTAATTTTAGTGTTGTTGTCATTTTCAGGATCTGGAAAGGGTAAGGGTAAGTCTCGTACTGATGTCTCTAAAAGCGCTTGGAACGTGTAATATCGCGTCTGATAGTATTCTGAAATTGGTTTGTTTCGATCCTGTACGATATCTGTCCCAAAAAGAATCCTATCTGAGTGCTTAATTAAAAATTCTCTTGCTTTTTTTGGATACCTTCCAAGCTCTCGTGCCATCCATCTCGCTGAAGATGTATCTATATAATAATTCGGATATGATTCAAACCACCGTGATAAATGCTCTAGATTTTCTGGTTGACTCCCAAAATGTGCTTGCAATACTTTTAATTTAGGGAAGCTTGACAAAATCTCTTCAAAATCATCTATATGTTCTTTTTTTGTGCCATAACGACTCACTGGTTGATATACTTTCTCGTACCACAGATCGGGATCACCCACATGAATTAATAAATATAGTCCTAATTCTTCCATCTTAGCGAATATAGATTTGAAAAGAGGATCAGATAAACGAATTTCTTTCGTTTCTATTTTATAATAATCTTTTATATAGTCCCTCACTCGCGGTCCAAACCAGAATTTGACAATTGGAAATCCGTGGTGATGAATTTCCTCAATATCATCTGTTAACAATTTAGGATCCGAGTTTGGGATAAACATGTGTTTATTTCTAAAATACTTTGCCAATACAAACTTGTTAGGGAATTTCGCTTCTAATTCTTCGTTGTTATCGTCCCACACTATACCAACAGATTTTTTTATATTGAATTCTTCTCTGAACTTAACTAAGTTAGCTAAACCTTTCATACTCCCTAAGTGAACGTGAGCATCAAATTTAGGACCATCATATTTCGAAGAAATGGGTGGAGTCTCATAAACATAGTTTTTAGCTTCTTTTCTCACTAATAATTCACTTTGAAAAGATAATTCTTAAATCCATTTTAGTTATAAGTTAATTTTCAAAAAACAGCTCTTCTTTTAATAATTGGTATTATGATTCTTAACCTAATTACTTTTTGAGATTTTTAATTGTTGTTACTGCTGCTTCAATTAGTGGATCGCTAACGAATTGAGGGATTACGCACCCGGGAGATATTATTAATCCCGAGTCTTCGAAACTGTTATACATTGAAACGATTAAAGGAAGAACATCTAAAGGATTTGATATATCTTTCCAAGATTCTGTGTTTAATCCTCCAAGTAGCCCTCCCTTAAAGATTTTTCTTGCTTCAGAAAGCGACGGAGTCGTCTGCTGGTCATGCCAATTTATGGCGTCTATAGGCAATTTAGTAGCAAGTTTGAAGTCTGGTTTATCGCCATGGAGGTGGAGGAC
>JAGXOB010000151.1 GCA_019894735.1 Promethearchaeota archaeon
TGCTAGTGTACATGGCGAATCAGTAAGAGATTATGTTAATCACATATTTTTAAACCATCCAAGGAAAGAAGACGTCCTATTTCTATATATAAAGGATTCTAATTCAAATAAAATTGTATCAAGTATTAGTTTAATGCCTTTAGAATGGAGATTTGGGAGTGTTAACATTCCTGTGTGCGAGATGGGGTTTGTTGGAACATTAGAAAGCTATCGTGGGAATGAATTAATTGTTGAGTTAAACAAACTTTATGAAAGTGTTATGGCAGAGAAAGGATATCTTGTTTCTGTTATAAGAGGCATCCCCTATTATTATCGAAAATTGGGCTACGAATTTGCTATTCCCCTCGATCATAGAATGTTTTTATCACCATCAAAGATCCCCTTAAATGATTTGGAATTCTTAAAGATTAGAAAAGCAAACCTAGAGGATATCGATTTTATTGAAACCAAATATAACCAATATTACGAGGATTTCTTTATCTCAAATGTTTTTGATAAGAATTGTTACATTTCTAAATTCTTAAATGATAATTTCAACGAATTTAAAGCTTCAACATACATAATTAAGATGGGTGGAAAATCGATAGGATATTTCACATTCGGAAAGTCTTATGATGATAAAAGATACGATATTAAAACTTCACAATTAAATCGCGAAAGTGGGATAAAAATACTTCAATTCACTAAAGAAATCGCAAGTATTGAAAATCCAGATCAAATTGATCTAGCTGTTAGGGAGGAAACAGATCTAGTTGAATTAATTGGTGAACTTGGAGGTACAACTTACGATACTTATGGTTGGCAAGTAAAGATCCCAAATTTAAAAATATTCTTAGAAAAAATAAAATCAATATTAGAAAACAGAATACATAACTCAATTTTTCAAGGTATAAATCAAAACCTACGAATAAGTAATTACAAAACAACTATTATCTTATCTTTTAACAATGGCCGGATTTCTTCGATTGAAATGGAAAAAGGATATCCGATGGAAACATCTTGTGACCTTAAATTACCGGGTCCAATTTTGTTCAAATTACTTTTAGGAGACAGGAGTTTTAAAGAGCTAAAACATATTATGAAAGATGCAATAGTGAAACACGAATCACGAGAATTAATTGATGTTTTATTTCCAAAAGAAAATTCATACCCCGATACCTATTTTTGAAGAAGAAAAGAAAACAAAAAGAGATAGATCTACTTTCTTACTTTAGTTCTTTTTTGATTTTTTCAAAGAAATCGAGCGAATTGGGATTTCTTAGTGCTCCTCTATTTGCTGCTACCATTCCATGAATGATTTTAGTCACTGCGATTTCAACTTTTTTGTTACTGAAGGTATATGGAATGCCGTCTGGAGGTGTTTGAATAATTAACTTTGGAACATGGCGGGGTGAGGTTTTTTCTCTTAAAGTTTGTTTAATTTTAGCTTTTAAATCATCGTTGAGCTCAAATCCTTCGTTTAATAAAACGAACATAATGATTCGAATATCTCCTCCCCATTTTTGTCCGATAACAAGACTGTCCGCTATTTCAGGAAGTTGCTCAATCACATTATAAATCTCTGCAGTTCCAATTCTAACACCAGAGGGCTTTAAAACGGCATCGGATCTACCCCAAAAAGTTATACCGCCCGTATCGCTATGGATTACAATATAATCACCATGTCTCCAGACCCTCTTTCCTACATCCTTATAGTAATCAAAATAAGCTGCTTTGTATTTTGTCATGTTCTCGTCATCACCCCAGAAATAAATTGGCATAGAAGGAGCTGGTGCTTCACAAACAAGTTCTGCTTGTTCATCTTCGATTGGTTCGGCTTTTCCTGAATAGGACTCAACTTTCATTGCTAATGCTCTACCTTGTAATTCACCGGAATATACTGGTAGAATTGGAATAGCACCCGCAAAACAACCATTAATGTCAGTACCTCCACTAATCGAATTAAAAAAGAGATCCTTTTTAATTTCTCTATAAACATATTCAAATCCTTCTGGGGAAAGCGTTGAAGCTGTTTGCGAAATTTCTCTTAACGCGCTTAAGTCATATTTCTCGGCGGGTTTCACACCAAGCCCCATTAAATAATGGATATACGCAGCACTAGTGCCAAAAATAGATATTTTATGCTTTTCTATTAATTCAAAGAATCTCAATGGTTCAGGGTAAAGAGGATTACCATCGTATAGAAATATTGTACAACCCACTGCTAGTCCACTAACGAGCCAATTCCACATCATCCAAGAAGGTGCTGTGATATAAGTGAGTACATCGCTTCTTTTACAATCGGTTGAAAGAATAAGCTCTTTTAAATGATTGATTAATACACCACCAGCACTCTGCACAAGACACTTAGGCGCTCCCGTTGTCCCAGAAGAGAACATAACATATAGGGGATGGTCAAACGGTAATTGTTCAAATTTAATTCCAGGATCTTCCTCCTTTGAAATAAAATCATCCCAATGTATTGCATTTGGAATGTGGCCTATCTCAGGTTTTCCATCAGTGATGTAAGACACCACTACTACTTTTTCTATCGAAGGAATAGCTTCAACCACAGTTTTAGCATTCTCAGTAATATTAAAGTCTTTGTCCCTATAGAAATATCCATCAACAATAAAGAGAACTTTTGGTTCAATTTGTCCAAAACGATCGATGACTGCGTTCGGTTGTAATTCTGCACCACATGAAGCCCAAGTTGCTCCAATGGCAGTAGCAGCTAACATCGCAATAGGGGTTTCAATCAAGTTTGGAATATAGGAAACAATTCGATCCCCTACTTTAACACCCATTTCCTTGAGAGATTTTGCCAAGCGTGCAACTACTTTATTTAGTTCAGCATAAGTAATTTGCTTCGAAACCTTGGTTTCTCCTTGAAAAATAAAAGCTAATTGGTCATCTTTATACTTGAGTAGATTTTCCGCAAAATTCAATTTCGCTCCGGGAAACCATTTAGTTCCAGGGAAAACGCTTAGATCCTCAACGACTTTATCATATGTCTTGGAAGCTGCAATACCTCCAAATTCCCACATAGTCGCCCAGAAATCCTCAATTTTCTCTATAGACCATCTATATAGATCTTTACCACCTTGAAGGTTTTGATCGAAATCTTTGTTTACTTTCTCGATAAACTTGGTGATCTCAGCATTCTTAATCCATTCATTAGATGGTGCCCATAATTTTTTTTTTTTTGAAATGATTAACTCCTCTCTATTTGTTATCCATTTAATTTATCTCAACTAATTGATTGTTGAATATTTCTATTACGATATTTTTTCTATTAAATCTTTCTGAATTCCAATATATAAATATTTCTTGCTATTAAAATAGTGAATAATTATTGTTTTCAATCTTGTATTTAAGCAATTTTCAAGAAAAAAGTTAAAAAAATGTTGACCACTTTAACACTTATTATAAAATTATTCTCTTATTTCTTATTATCTTCTATCTTATTAACAGAATTTATAATTAAAAGTTAATTTTTAATCATAGATCTAATTATCCTACATAATAAATTTTTTAATTAGGGGTGCTAAAAATTTCAGGAATAAAAATTTTAAAAGAAGGAAAAGGAGAGATTTTATGTAAAAATACGCCTTCTGAAGTCAGAAAATGGACCAGAGAAAATAAATCGCGTGCTTTAATAGATAAACGTATGAGAATTAAAGAGGCCGTAAAAAAGTATGTTAAAGACGGTGATTATTTAGCTATTGGAGGATTTGGCCACATTAGAATCCCCATGGCTATAATATACGAAATCGTAAGACAACGAATTAAAAATTTATCCGTTGCGGGGCATACTGCTGTTCAAGATATTGATATGTTAATGGCCGGTGGTTGTGTATCTGCTGTTGATATTGCTTATGTCGTTGGATTCGAACTTCGGGGCCTTTCTGGAGTTCAGAGACGGCTTTTTGAAAGTGGACAAGTTAAAAAAACAGAATACACTAATGGAGCAATGTCTTATCGTATTCGAGCTGGTGCTCAAGGCGTACCGTTTATTCCAGTTAAAGTGATGCTTGGAACTGATACGATGATGCATTCCCCAGGTAAGGTTGTTAAGTGCCCATTTACAGGAGAAAAAGTATTATTACTACCATCATTAAACCCTGATGTTTGTATAATTCACGCACATAGAGCAGATATGTACGGGAACGTTCAAATTGACGGACACATCGTTAAAGACGACTTACAAGCGAGAGCATCAAAGAGGGTTATAGTCATGTGTGAAGAATTAATAAGCGACGACATTATTAGACAAGATCCAAGTAAGACCGTCATTCCTTTTTATATGGTAGATGCTGTTGTAGAGCAACCTTGGGGGTCACATCCCGGCAATATGCCGTATAAATACTATTTTGACCACAAATTTACTGAAGATTACTTAACAGTAGGCAGGAACAAAGATCCGAAAGTATTAGAAAAATGGTTAGAAGATTGGGTATATAGTCTTGATAGTTTTGACGAATATTTAGTGAAATTAGGACCTAGAAGGCTCTATAACCTTAGAGATGCTGAATTTTTAAGAAAACCGGTGGGGGGAGATTAAAAAATGACCGCTGAAAACTATTCATTAAGAGAATTAATGGCAGTTGTTGCAGCTAGGCAATTGCTAGATGGAAAAGCAGTAGCAGTGGGAACGGGGTTACCGCTAGTAGCAACAATGTTTGCACAGCTAACTCATGCTCCCAATTTGGTTATCTTTTTTGAAGCTGGTGGAATCGCACCACAATTACCTACACTTCCCATATCCGTTGGAGATTCACGGACTATTCATAAAGCCTTATGCACAACCACTTTAATCGATATTATGGATTCTATGCGTAGAGGCTTTATTGATTACGCCTTTTTAGGTGGAGCACAAATAGATGAATATGGTAATCTTAATTCCACTATGATCGGAGACAATTACGAACGACCTAAAGTGCGATTTCCTGGTTCAGGAGGTGCAAACGATTTTGGTTCGCTCGCTTGGGAGACGCTTATAATAATGGATCGACATAATCCTCGAAGATTTATTGAAAAAATAGATTTCATTACAACACCAGGTTTTTTATACGGTCCTGGAGCCAGAGAAGAAGAGGGTTTATCTGAAAATACTGGTCCTTCGCGCGTCATCACAGATTTATGTTTAATGGATTTTGAACCAGAATCAAAACGAATGAGATTAATTGCAACTTATCCTGGAATTACGGTTGATGATGTAATAAAAGCTACTGGTTTTGAACTAATTATTGCAGATGATGTGGAAATTATTAAACCTCCCACTAAGGAGGATTTAAGATTATTGCACGAAGTAATAGACCCTAACGGTTTTGTATTTAAAAAATAAATATTTTTTTTATTTTTAATTTAATATAAAGTCTACAGCCCTTTCTGGCCAACTGTTATATCAAACTCAAATTATATGTGAGAAGACAATGTTCCACTTTGGGAAGCAATTGAAAAATTACCTTTTTTTAACCGTTCCCATATGGATCATTTGAACATTTCAAGAGTTAAGAATAATGTATTTTTATATAATCTTGCACTGTTTTTAATTCTTCTAAGTGTGTTTCACGTTTACCAAAAATATAAAACCTTACTTCCTGTCTCTTATACACATCTGACGC
>JAGXOB010000152.1 GCA_019894735.1 Promethearchaeota archaeon
TATTAGATCTATTTGGCCTTGGATCTTTAAAGATGGCTTGGATAAGTAATCCAAATATAGCACTTTTCAGTGTTTCATTCGCTTTAGTTTGGCAATTTTCTGGTTACATAATGTTAATTTTTTTAGCAGCAATAAGAACTGTTCCACAATCACATATTATGGCTGCCCAAATAGATGGTGCGTCTGGTTTTAGACTATATACACGTGTTATTATCCCACAAATTAAGACATCGACTTTTACAGCTTTCGTTATTCTTATGATATTTTCCTTAAAAGCGTTTGATTTTATATGGATATTAACCGATGGAGGTCCAGGTTGGGCAACTACAATTTTACCAATTACTGTATTTAAATTAGCCTTTAAATCAAATCAATTTGCTTATAGCTCTGCAATTGCAACAACATTATTTTTAATAGTCATGGTAATTGTAATTCCTTACCTTTATATAACATATAGGAAGAGGTAATAAGAAATGAGTTCACATGAAGTAAACCAAACTGAAATGTTAGACGTAATAGATGATTTAAAATGGGAAAAGATTCACAGTTCCAAGGTTTTTAGATTATCAAAAATAAAGCAAATAATAAAACGTGTAATACTTTATAATGTTTTAATAGTTGCCTTAATTGTAACGGTAATACCACTTTGGTCCGGTATTATGTCTGCCTTTAAAACTCAAGCAGATTTATCATTAACATCACCACTTGCTCCACCTACAATTCCAACATTCGAACCTTTTATTTATGCTTGGCAGGAATTGCAACAACCTTTAATAAATTCCGTTCTATTTACTACTCTAGCAACTATCTTTTCTTGTTTGCTCGGTTCTATATGTGGTTTTGTATTGACTAAATTAAAGTTCAAAGGTTCTAATACTGTATTTCTTCTTATTACTTTAGGAATTTTCCTTCCATATCAGTCTATTATAATTCCTCTTTTTATTACTATAAGAAATTTGGGAATATACGATACAATGTGGGCTATGATATTAGTACATTCAGTCTATGGAATTCCTATGACGACACTTCTCTTTAGAAGTTATTATGAATCGATACCAGAGAGTTTAATAAATGCTGCTAAAACTGATGGGGCGGGAGTAATGGCGATATATAGAAGGCTTATACTTCCATTATCTCCTTTACCCTTTGTTGTTGCTGGAGTATTTCAGTTTACTAGTATTTGGAATGATTATCTTTTTGCTCTGATACTTACAGGGGCGAATTTCGAACCAGCTTCATTTGCCCTCTCAAATATGGCAGGAGGAACTGAAACTGCTTGGAATAATACAATGGCGGGTACTTTTTTGTATTCTTTACCTATCATACTTATTTTTGTTTTGTTAGGTAAATATTTAATGCAAGGATTAATGGCAGGAGCAGTAAAAGGTTAGAAGTGATATTATGCCAAATGTAAAAATAAGAAATTTAGTAAAAAAATATGGAGATATTTATGCTCTGGATAAAATAAACTTAGATATAAACGATGGTGAACTTTTTATTTTACTTGGACCATCTGGTTGTGGAAAAACAACAACTCTCTTTACTATCGCAGGGTTAATTAAACCTGATGAAGGTGAAATATGGTTTGGTGAAAATTTGATTACTAGCGCTGAGAGGAATTACATTGAAAGACCTCAAGACAGAAATATTGCTATGGTTTTTCAAGACTATGCGATCTACCCCCATATGACTGTTTTTAAAAATATTGCCTTCCCATTACAAATTATAAATATGAAGAGAGAGGAAATTAAAAAAAAAGTTTTTGATACAGCAAAAAGCCTTGGAATAGAAAACCTTCTAGAAAGGAAGCCAAAACAACTTAGTGGTGGCCAACGACAAAGAGTAGCTTTAGCTAGGGCAATTGTTAGGGAGCCTAATGTATTTTTGATGGATGAACCTCTCTCTAATCTTGATGCTAAATTGAGAGTTTTTGCTAGAGCCGAACTTAAGAGATTGCATAAAAGATTAGGAATTACAATTATTTATGTAACTCACGACCAGATAGAAGCACTATCAATGGGAACTACAATTGCGGTTTTAAACAACGGAAAAATAGAACAAGTAGGCAAACCAGATATTATTTATAACTTTCCTAAAAATCTTTTTGTTGCTGGATTTATTGGAAGTCCTCCAATGAATATGTTAGATAGTAGTTTGAAAAAAGATAATGAAAATATATATCTAGATCTCGGTTTTACAGAATATAAATTACTAAATGAATTACATCAAATTAATACAGTAAAACATAAGGAAATAGTGTTAGGCATTCGACCAGAAGATGTTCTTATGTCAAAAGAAATTGGTAATAATTCAGTTAGAGCAATGATTGATATTATAGAGCCAATGGGGAGAGAATTTGAAATACATCTAGATGTAGGGGGAAAAATAATAATTAGTGTTTTGAGAAAAATTGAGAATTTTAGGATTAGTGATGAAGTTTATCTAACTTTTGATGATAAAAAACTCCATTTTTTTGATAAAAAAACAGGAGAAAATATATTTGCATCAAATTATAACGATTAATTCCATTGGAACAAAAGATATTATTTTTTATTCCATTCTTGTTTATAATGGTTTTGCTAGTATAGCTTTAACTCTATGATTTTTAAATTCCCTTGTTGGTGCTGGTTTAATTAGACAAATTATATCTGTCCCTCTCCCTGTTCCACCTATAACAATGACCTCTCTATTAATAAAAAAGGATATGTAGTCACACAGTTATTTCAATTCGATTTTTTTCAGGATCTAATATCGTACTTTCGAAATAGCCATCCCCCGTATATCTTGGATCGACTAAAACTTCATAACCATCATTAGCTAACCGAGTAGTCAGAGCAATTACCTTTTCCTTAGATCCTACAGATATGGCTAAATGAATAAAACCTGTAAACTGTTTATATGGGTTATTTGAAGATTCTGGAATTGATGGCATCTGCATTAGTTCCAACCTAGTTCCACCATCAAAGGTTAAGAAATTTGACGAGAACTCATGTGTACTATTGAAGTATTTATCATTTGATTTTGCACCAAAATAAGTTTCATAAAAAATTCTAATCTTTTCCAAGTCCCTAACCCAGATTGCAATATGGTCGATTTTCAATGGAATTTCTCCTTAAATAGTTTTAACTAATTTAGCCTAATCTTCTTCTAAATGCTATTTCTTATTTTCTTTATCTTTGTTTCTTAAAATTAACATGTAGTAATTATTTATTCTCCGGGATATTTAAGATGCCACTGAGAACGTAAAATGTCCATAGTTTTCATTATTTCTAAAGTTTCACCTAATGGCATGAATTTACTTTCGAGTTTACCGGTGTTTAAACATTGCATTACTTCCATTGCTTCATAGTTATATCCGGTTGATTTAAACGGTATCCTAATTATTTTCTTTGGTTTTCCCTCTAATTTCAAAATCATTTTCGTTGGATGAAAAAAGTCAGGAATTTCCATATATCCTTTAGTTCCAAAGATGGAAGCATCATGCGGCATAATCAGTCTATGTGAAGAAGAAAGCATTGCAGTTTGTCCATTTTCATATTCAAATAAATAACAAGATTTTTCATCGACGCTTGTTTTTCCAATATGTGCGCTACTTTTTATTTTTGAAGGAGTTTGTTTATAAATCATTCTCGCAAATGAAATAGGATAGATTCCTAGATCAAGTAATGCACCTCCTCCTAAATCAGGATTGAATGAACGTACTGTAGGGTCTAATTCCTTTTTAATTCCAAAGTTAGCCGTAAAATGTTGAATTTCGCCTAATATTCCTTCGTCTAAAAATTCATTTAATTTTACAATACAAGGTATAAATCTTGTCCACATTGCTTCCATTAAAAATATATTATTGTTACGGGCAGTATTAATTAACTCTTCAGCTTGTATAGCATTCAATGTAATTGGTTTTTCACAGAGAACTGGTTTTCCGTGATTTAGACAGAGTAAGGCATTTTTATAATGGAAATTATGTGTAGTCGCAATATATATAACATCCACAGCGGGATTTTTTACCAATTCTTCATAATTATTATAGACATTTTTCACACCAAACATTTTACCAAAACTTTCAGCTTTTCCCTCTGTTCTAGAAGCAACAGCCTCTAATATCGCATCAGGAAGTATCTCTAATCCTTCAGCAAACTTATATGCTATCTTTCCACAACCTATAATTCCCCATTTTATTATTTTACTCATATTATTCATTTATAATTTTATTTTAAAAAAAAAATTTTTCAAAAAAAGTAAAAATGTATAATTGAAATCTTTTTTGAAAAATATAAAAAATTTCATAGGAAATCTGATTTGGACTTGATGATTATAGGAATTAGTAAAAACTCTATCCCTTAAAAAAGCATTCTTATCTGAAAAAGGTAAATAAACCATTCTTTTCATCATCCACGAAATCGTCCATATAAAGATCATCAAAGCATATTGTTTACATATTTTTTAATTTAAAGATTTTTATATTTTGTAGCAATATTATATTAGAATTCTCATGAAGGTTTTATTCATTGGTGGAACAAGAAATATTAGTTCTTATGTAAGTATATTACTATTAGAAAGAGGATTTGATCTTTATTTATTAAATCGAAGTAATGTCAAATTAGATTTACCCGGAGCAAATTATTTTAAGGTGTTTTAATATGATCTGATGCCGTTTCTTTTATTGTCTCCATAAAATTTTAATATTCGATTTTCTTTTTATTCAATGTTTTAGTATATCGAGATTAATATTATGAAATATAGAATTTTAGGAAAAACAGGATACAAAGTTTCAGAGATATCAATTGGAACATGGCAATTAGGCGGTAAATGGGGAGAACCATTCGATAAAACTGTAGCTCAAAATACACTATCTACAGCAGTTTCAAATGGAATCAACTTCTTTGACACTGCTGATGTGTATAAAGAAGGCCAAAGCGAACAATTTTGTGGTAATTTTTCAAAATCTGCTTATGAAAAAGTCTATGTTGCAACCAAATGTGGTAGACGGTTAAATCCTCATAATACAGAAGGATATAATGAGGAAAATATCAGAAAATTTGTTGATGATAGTCTAAAGAATATGGAAATTGAGACAATTGATTTACTTCAACTTCATTGTCCTCCGACAGCAATATATTATAAACCAATGGTCTTTGATGTTTTAGATTCCTTGAAAGATGAAGGGAAAATTCAAAATTATGGTGTAAGTGTAGAAAAAGTTGAAGAGGCATTAAAGGCTATTGAATTTCCAAATGTATCCACTGTACAAATTATTTTTAATGTATTTCGACAAAGACCAAGCGAATTATTTTTTGAGCAAGCTAAAAAGAAAAACATTGGTATTATTGTTCGTGTTCCATTAGCAAGTGGATTACTTACCGGAACATTCACCAAGGATACTGTATTTAAACAGGGAGATCATAGATATTTTAACAGAAATGGACAAGTATTTGATAAAGGTGAGACATTTTCGGGAGTGGATTATGAAAAAGGATTAAAAGCTGTTGAAGAAATTAAGAATGTCTTTGGAAATCTTGAAAATCTTGCTCCTTATGCATTACGC
>JAGXOB010000153.1 GCA_019894735.1 Promethearchaeota archaeon
CTTTAATATCATCACCAACACAAAAGTTGGAACCCTTACCTTTAATAACCAAGAATTTGAGTTCTGTAGATTGTCTGACTATCTCTATCGCAGTGACTAATTCCTCTGAAAGTTTCATGCTTAATGCATTCATAACTTCTGGACGATTCAGATATATCCAAGCTGTTTCTTCAATTTCCTTATAAATTAAACTTTCGAATTTCATAATTTATTCTTAATCAACAATTTATTTTAAATATTTAGAACTTGAAAACCACTTTCCTCTAAATGTTTAGATAAAATTTATAAAAAAGAGGGCATTTGATACCATTAATAATGTTCATGAATAATACGGCTTTCACGAGCTCAGTAAAAGAATTTTTACGCAAAAGAGTATTGCTTCTGGCATTATTACCATTATTATTATGAGCGATACAAATCCGCTTTATCTTTTTCTGTTAAATTTTTGACGGATTTGTTTGCTGTGAGCATAAAATTTAACTGAATAAGCTTAAGGAATGGATTGGTAGAAGCTGAAAAAAAGAATTAAGTTGAGAAAAATTATGTATAACCCACAAGAGATTGAGAAGAAGTGGCAAGAAAGATGGGCAGAGGCAAAAATATATGAAGCTAACCCAGATCCAGACAGAGAGAAGAAATTTTTTACCTCTCCTTATCCCTATGCTTCAGGTCCCTCACACATAGGTCACGGTAGAAGTTTTGTAAACGGAGATGTTTTTGCGAGGTATTATCGCGCTAAAGGCTATAATGTATTATATCCTATGGCGTTTCATATTACCGGAACACCTGTTTTAGCAATTTCTTCTTCCATCGAAAGAGCGGAAGAAGAAACTATTGCGAGAATGAAAGATTATGTGTCATTACATACTAAAGATAAAAAAAAGGTAAAGAAAATTGTTGAGAGCTTTGTAGAACCTTGGAATGTCGTTAAATATTTTTCTAACACTTATAAAATTGATTTTAGATCAATTGGGATGAGTCTCGATTGGAGAAGAGAGTTTACAACTGGAGATAAGTTATACAATAAGCTGATAGAGTGGCAATTTCAAAAATTATTTGATCAAGGTTATTTGGAAAAAGGAGAATACCCCATTTTATATTGCTCTCGATGTGAAAACGCTGTAGGTGAGGACGATATTTCAAGAGGAGACGAACTCAATCTGGACATAAACGAATACACATGCATAAAATTTCCGTTTGAGGACGCTTTTTTAGTTCCATCTACCCTAAGACCAGAAACTATTTACGGTGCTACTAATTTATGGATAAATCCTACTGGAACATATGTTTACGCTAATGTGAACGGAGAAAAATGGATTGTATCGGAAGAAGCAATACACCTTCTAAAAAACCAAAATAAATCCGTAAAAGTTCTCAAAAAAATTAAGGGATCGGAATTGATTGGTAAAAATGTTAAGGAGGTGTCCGGTCCTCGAGATCTTCCAATTTTGCCAGGAATTTTCGTGGATACTTCAGTAGCAACCGGAGTTGTTTACTCCGTTCCTGCCCACGCTCCCTACGATTACGTTGCTCTAATTGATTTGCAAGGAAATGAAGAGATGCTCGAAAAGTTCCAGCTAAATAAAGAAGAAATTAAGAGAATAGAACCGATTCAAATTATAGATTTAGAAGGCTTCAACGATTTTCCCGCAAAAGTATACTGCGAGAAGTTTAAAGTCGAATCTCAAGAAAATTCTGAAAAACTGGATGCTGCAACTGCTGAAAATTATAAAAACGAGTATTACAACGGGGTTTTAAACGACAAATGTGGAAGATATAACGGGATGAAAGTTAGTGATGCAGTAGAAAGCGTTATTGAAGACTTAATCGAAAATGGTAAAGCAGATAGGATTTATCTCCCTATTACTAAAAACCTCAAGTGTAAGTGTGGTGAACAGATAATAGTATCAATATTAAAAGATCAATGGTTTTTGAATTTCAATGCGGGAGATTGGAAGCAAAAAGCATTTGAATGTTTAAATGGTATGGAAATTGTACCTAAAAAGTATCGAATGAATTTTGAGCATATTTTCAATTGGTTAGAAAAAAGACCCTGTGCGAGAAAGAGAGGCTTAGGCACCCAACTTCCGTTTGATAAAGATTGGATTATTGAGTCATTGAGCGACTCTACAATCTACATGAGTTTCTACACGATAATTCATTTGCTAAACGAGAATGCTATAAAACCAGAACAACTCATAATGGAATTTTTTGATTATGTTTACTTGGGTCAAGGAGATGTTGAAGAAATAGCAAAGGAGTCTAAGATTACTAAAAAATTGTTAAAACAAATGCGAGAAGAATTTCTCTATTGGTATCCCGTAGATCATCGCCACACTGCTATAATGCACATCTCTAATCATTTAAGTTTTTATATTTTCCATCACGTTGCTATTTTTCCAAAAAACCATTGGCCCAGAATCGTATCTCTCATAGAACCTGTAATCATTGAAGGCCAAAAAATGGGAAAATCGAAAGGAAACGTAATATCACTTGCGGACATACAGAAAAATTATTCTGCCGATTTATTCCGTTTCTACATATCTCATAGTGCGGATTTTGGAATAATGGTGGATTGGAGAGAAAAACAAATTCAGACGGTAAAAAATCATATTACGCGATTCTATAATTTTATTGTAGATAATCTCAATTCTTTAAAGGTAGTGGAAGGGAATGTGGAAAACATTAGGACCAAATATTCCAAAATCATTTTATCAAAGTGTATCAATAAATTTATCGAAGCGGAAAAAGGTTTGGAAGAACTAAATTTAAGAAAATATTTACAACTATCATTTTACGAGGTTTTTAACCTACTCCAAGATTTCAGCAAGCATTCTGAAGACGAAAAAGACCTATTAGAAGTCTACAAAATTCTATTTCCTGAATGGATAAAACTGCTTTCAATAACAATGCCCCATCTATGCGAAGAACTTTGGGAGAAGCTAGGAAACACAGAATTTTTGTCAAAAACGATTTGGACAGAATTTAACAGTAAATATATTGATAACAAACTTGAAAGAGAGTTCGAATTTGTCTCTGATGTAGTTGAGGATATCTTAAATATTTTAAAAATTATGAAATTTAGTATCTCTGGTGCCATCTATTTATATACAGCTCCTAAATGGAAACAAGAAGTATTTGAAATAATTAGTTCTAAGAAGGGAGATCTTAATGAAGTAATTGATGAATGTAAATTTAAGAATAATTTAATGAAAAATAAAAATTTGATCTCGTACGTTAAAAGTCAGATAAAAGAGAGGATTTGGGAAAAGGGTTTAAAGGCACTAGATGAAGAAATCTTATTGGAAGAATACAGAGAATACATTGAAAAAAGAACTAAGAGCAAAATACACATCAACTCAGATTTCGATCCTAAAAACCGGAGAATAAAGGCAGTTCCATTTAAGCCTGCGATTTACATAGATACTTAGCATCTATATAATATTATTATTAATCCAGCCCATATACTTGTCTTGGAGTAAGATATTGAGGATATTTATCGATTAAGGCTAGACGCGCTTTATAGCACAAGTGACACTCATCTACATACGAATCTTCGTGTTCAATATCGTAATCTTTTATTAATTGAGCTGGACCTCCTCGAAGTAAAGGACCGCATATTGGGTGGTTCTCAGGTTTATAATTTCGCACTAATTCTGATAGAGGGGTTTCCCAGAAATTACCTATACTTAAACCTTGGCAAATCTGGGCGTTACCAAAAGGATCCACATGCACTCTCCCTAGCCCTATTAAATCTTCGTATGGACATTCTTTTAACACCTCCCATTTTTTACGAGGGAGACCTTCTATCAATGTTTCAACAGCTCTACCTCTAAAAGTTACTCCTCCGCCTATTACAGGCTCTCCCTTTTCATACTCGGATTCCGATCTCATTTCTACCTTAGGTTCATTGATGCTTATTGAAGCTGTATGAAGGCTTAATTTATCTGCTGCGATTCTTGCTACCTTGGAGGGGTTCTCATCTTTATTTCCAAAATGAAATTCATCGTCACTTACCGTTAAATTCTTTACGCCTAAGTCTGCAAGGGATTTAAGCCATACTTCTGCATCCTCAGTACAAGTTGCCCAGTATGAATTGGTTACGATACCTACTTTGAAACCCTTTTCATGTGCTAGTTTAATCCCTTCAAGCATTATAGGATAAAACAGAAAGGGTTCACCACCTTCAAAATAAATCCATTCTATTGTGCCGATTTTAACGGCTTCGTCAAGAACAGTTCTAATTTGCTCCAAAGTAAAAGTACCTTCAGATTGAGGCCCACAATACAAAAAACAGTGATCACATTCGTAATTACACTTGTATGTGAGGAGAAAGTGTATTCCATTCAGCATATTAATTTCACAATAATGATTATTATGAATAGATATGCAATAGCGTAAAATAAAATTAATTAATAAAAATACATTTGATTCTTTAAAATTTACTAGAAGTGAAGAATTATGACAAACCCAGTAAGTATATATGAGAAGTATTTCAAAGATTCTAAACGGGAACCGGTCTTGGTCGATTATGTGAGGACTCCAATAGGAAAGAGGAGAGGGACTATAGTAAGGCATAGAGGAGATGATCTAATAATCCATTGTTATGAAGCTTTAATAAAGCGAAATGATTTTGATATGAGCCTTCTCGGTGATTCTATGGTTTCATGTAATAGTCAAATAGGTGAATGTGCATTAGATATTGGAAGAAATGCAGCATTAGGTGCGCACCTTCCTGTTAGTGTAGGAGGGATGAGTCTCAATAGGCACTGTGCAAGTGGTGCTCAGGCTGTTTTATCTGCGTGGCAAGCAGTCGCTAGTGGTGTACACGATGCGGTCATTTGCGGAGGAATAGAACTTCAAAATAAATACCCTATTATGGCTGACGCCTTTGTTTTTAACGAAGAATTAGGAAAACCTTTGATGGTTGCGCCCAATAAGAAGATAATGACGAATCCCGAAGTTGCTGCAAAATTGGAAGAGTATAACACAACACTTGCAGGACAAATTAATAGTGCGCATGTATTAGGGATACATTATTTCTCTAAACATAATGGAATATCGCCTAAGGAGTTTAAGGGAGAATATAAAGATAATCTTAAACAAGATTTAGATCAACTCTCTTTACTTTCCCATCAAAAAGCAGATAAAGCATGGGATGACAGAGGAAAAGAAATTGAGCCAATTTGGTGCCCAAAGTTAGATGAAAATGGAAAGCCTATGCTAGACGAAAAAAATGATGTCGCAAAAAATGAAGATCTTTCGGTTTTAACCTCTCGTGACGAAGCTCCTCGTCCCCAAAGTACTATGGAAGCGCTCGCAAATTTGAAAACAATTGCAGGTCGAAAAAGTCAAGCATTTTTGACTGCTGGAAATAGTTGTCCTACTAGCGATGGAGCAGCAGCGCAAATCTGGATGACAAGAGGGCTAGCAGAAGAACTTGGTCTTAGAATTCGTGCTTCAATCTTAAATTTTGCCATTGTCGGAACCGATCCTG
>JAGXOB010000154.1 GCA_019894735.1 Promethearchaeota archaeon
CATTACTCCCGTTGGTCTAAAATCAAATTTCCCCATTATTTAATCACCCTCATCTACTCCTTATGGTGTAAATTCTTAGCTGCTATAAAAGAGAGTCCATTTTCAGTTAAAGCTTTAGCTGTAGTATTTACCGCGTCGTTTCGGTCTAAATGATTTATACGTAATGCATCCCAAAGTCCTGCTTCTTTTAGATACTTTTTAGAAGCAAAATATTCTAGAATGTCTGATGGATGCTCCCTGTTCTTATCAACCTCTACATTCGCTCCCTCATGCTTAGCGCTGATATTCTTAACTTTCTTGGCTAACGTTAGTAACTCGTCGCGACGATCGTAAGGTTGTCTAACGATGCTTTTATAACATTCAGTTATGTGATGTTCCAACCTAACTACTTCTTCGAAACCAAAAGATTTTCGTATGTAAGCAGATAATTCAAGTGTCTGGTTGTTAACTGCATTCGACAAATTGTAGCCAATTAATGGACTTGTTCCATCCTCCCGAGCGAATAATTTTGCAGTCAGTAATGTCCAAAGACTTGAGTAGGGATTATCGTTTCCCATAAAAACGGAAATTTTGAACTCATTATTAATTCCAAGCTTATACATTAAATAACCTAATAAAACCGTACCAGGGTTCACATTCAAAACTTGTTTGATACCGTAATTCGTAAAGTAATAAAGGAATTCGTCGACCCATTTTAATGCGTACTCATTTGGTTGTCCTACACCTCCAAAATATCCTGTTATGGTATCAGGTCCTCCAAGATGAACATTTACGGGCATTCCGTCTGGACCTGGTGCGGTACCTTTTGTGTCAAGAGTTTCTACCCAAGTCGAGCCTATAACTTGCATTGCTGCGGCCATCGCTAATAAATCGCCATCTTCCTCTTGTTCTTTCATATTTCTTACGCGAATAATCCTTCCAGGAACTAATTTCTGGTTTTCAATAGCATCTTTCACGATATCGATAAAAAATGGAAAATACTGGCATGCTGAGAGCTCTAAGGTAACTGCAAATTCTTCATTAAATGACACCTCAGACATTTTATCTCCTAAAATTTTTTTTCTATATTCTTCTATGCTAATAAAAGATTCTTTATCCCTTTCAGAAATTAACCATTCAATGTCTTTAACATATTCGGGATTAATTTTACCTAGTTTTTCTAACAAATTCTCTAATTTACTCGCTTCTTCAGCTTTTTTGTTTATGTTTTCTATTCCACCATATTTATCTATAATACTAAACA
This sequence comes from Promethearchaeota archaeon, assembly GCA_019894735.1. The sequence continues at coordinate 1,244 of JAGXOB010000154.1, forward strand.
AACTGTTAATTAATGGATTATTCTCATCTAAGAGAAATTGATTAATAGAATCCATAGCATCTTTTGGGATTTCTAACCTTTTTCTAATATCATTCATATTTTCGTTCTACCTTATAATTTTTGAAACATACTCAAATTTTTAAGCTCTACCCAAAAGGTTCCCACAATTTCACCTTCTATGGGAAGAGATCATAAATTTATTCAAGTTACATTATATTATAAATTTATTTGAAAATAACCAAAAACTTTTAACAATATCCAAAACTGATACTTTAAAGAATAAAATAACGGATGTGGAATGAAAATTGTATAAATATAGCGTTTCAATCCTCGGTACCGGCTTCATTGGGCTCTGCTCAGCGGCTTGTTTTGCCGATAAGGATATAAAAGTGTTGGCTTCTACTCACAACGAGAAAAAAGCTAGCATGATTAACGATGGTATAGCTCCTTTTTACGAGGCAGACTTACAAGAAATGATGGATGATATAAAAGCTAACAAACCTGAGTTATTACAATGCTTACTTGATCCCGTCAAGGCTGTTCTCGAAACAGATATTTCAATGATAACTCAGGGTACACCAATGCGAGAAGACAAAAGTATTAATTTAGGCTACATCGAGAGTACAGCCAGAGAAATTGGTGAGGCTCTAAAACAGAAAGACAAATATCATCTAGTTGTAGTCAGATCTACAGTAGTTCCTGGGACATCTAGAAATTTAGTAGGTAAGATCATTACCGAAGTGTCTGGTAAAATTCCCGGAAAAGATTTTGGTTTATGTATGCAACCAGAATTTTTAGCCGAAGGTCGCTCTATAGAAGATACCTTAAAACCAGATAGAATCGTGATTGGGGAATTCGACGAGAAAAGTGGGGCTATGCTTCAAGAGTTTTATGAATATTTCTACGGAGATCACCTAAAAAATTGCCCTATCTTACGAATGAATTTAGAAAGCGCTGAACTAGTTAAATACGGAAACAATTGTTTATTATCAACTAAAATAAGTTATGCTAACGAATTTGCTAACTTCGCTCAATTAGTACCTAATGTCGATATAGTCCAAGTAATGAAAGGTGTGGGTTTAGATTATCGCATTAACGATCGGTTCTTAGGTGCTGGCGTAGGATTTGGAGGTTCTTGTTTTCACAAAGATGTCAACGCAATAAAAGCTTGGTCAAAATCGAAAGGTTATCCTTCTAGACTATTGGAAGCTGTCTTAAATATTAACGATGACCAAGCAATACGAATTGTAGATATTGCTGAAGAATTAATTGGAGATTTAACGAATAAGAGAATCACATTATTAGGACTAGCGTTTAAACCCGGAACTGACGACATGAGACAGGCTGCCAGTATAAGAGTCGTTCACGAATTAAGAAAAAGAGGGATAGAAGATATTGTTGGATACGATCCTAAAGCTACTGAAACTGCAGAGATCGAATTAGGAGATAAAATAGCATATGCCAATTCTATAGAGCAAGCTTTGAAAGATTCTGACTGTGCTCTTTTAATAACTGAGTGGGACGAATTAAAACAACTAAATCCTGACGATTTCATAAAATATATGAAGACACCGAACCTCATTGATGGACGCAGGATTTTCGACTATGAGAGTTTTAACGAGAAATTACCTTTTAGAGCAATCGGTCGTGTAAATTTAAAGTAATCACTATTTTCTTTTATTTTAAATATTGAATAAATTCGTCCATTTTATTAGTAAGCGTTTTTATTTTTTTACATTTTATTATGCATTTTCGTTATCATTTCAGCACCCTTTTTGGAGTGGATTTTAAGCAATTGAAATATTTATTCTATACATATTTTGAAAAAAAAAAGGAACAGATTCGCAAATTCATCTTTTTATTTAGTATTTAAAGAAACAATAATTTTATAGGTAAACTAGTATATTATTAAGAGTAGAAGAAGATAAAAAGGAAAATATTAGAAAATAAAAAAAATGAAAGCATTTAAGGATTCCGCAGAAGAAATAGATGGAAGTAAGTTCACTTCGAGAAAAAATTGTGAATTGTGTGGAAAACATTTAAAGCATTATCAGAGTAATTACGATCGACCATATAAATTTGTCTTTATAAATATTACTCAAAAACCAGCAGAACATTATTTTTGTTCTAAAAAATGTAAAAACGAATGGATCTTCAATCCAAACAATCATCAAATAGCTGATCTTAAAACTCCCAGCCTATAACATCAGTAAGGTAATCTCTAGTATAATTATAAATTGCTTTAATTATTTTTTGTTAGAAGGTGATTAACGCTTTGAGAGAAAGATTGCGAAAACTCGGTTTAGATAACATTGACAAAAAAATTGAACGCTTAATGAAGGAAATAATTCAAAATCAATCATTAATAACTATGGAAAAAGTATAGTAAAGTAAAACTAAAAATTATTATATTTTTTAATCATGAGAATCCGTATAACCAACTGAACATTATTTTAGTTTGCTCAATTTATCGAGATTAATTATTTGACTATTAAAAAACATCACACATGGAGAAAACGATATGGAAAATAATAGTCTAGCATCTGAATCTAAATTTAAATCGTATTTGATTTTTTGGATGGGACAACTCTTTTCTCTGTTAGGCTCTTCAATAACTCAGTTTGCTATAATTTGGTGGTTGACTGAGGCTTCTGGAAGTACTGTCATTCTATCTATCGCGAGCTTTTTTTATATCCTACCCTTAACGATAGTAGTTCCCATAGCAGGTGTGTTCGCTGACAGGTTGAATAGAAAGAAAATACTCATCGTTGTAGATTCTTGTATGGCCTCTGTTATACTCTTTCTTATTTTTTCATTCAATTTTGGATTAAAGAATCCAATCGTTATAATAATTACAACTGGATTCCTTGGGCTATTTCAAGGTTTTCACGCTCCTACCTTAGCTGCAATTGTTCCAACAATGGTACCAAAAGATAAATTAAGTAGGATGAACGGAGTTAATTTCCTTTTAACAGGTTTTATGTATATTATAGGGCCAGTAATTGCTTCATTGCTCTTAGCATTTATTCCTATTGAAATATTACTTTGGATTGATCCGTTAACTTTTCTTATTGCACTAGTTCCTCTTATATTAATAAAAATTCCTTCAGTTAAGAAAGATGATACTAAAGTTAAAGGATTCTCTTTTATTGAAGATTTTAAGGATGGATTTCGTACGTTAAGACTAATACCTACAGTAATTCTAATGTTACTTGTCGCAATGTTTATAAATTTTCTGTGGAGACCCTATGGAGTCTTATTGCCTTATTTCATTAAGTTTGATCATGGTGGAACTGTCTCTGATCTAGCATTCGTTATGGCTTTAATGAATATTGGAATGTTTCTCGGTGCTATACTCACTTCAGTTAAAAAAGAGTGGAAACATAGTACTTCGTTCTATTTTGGAGGTGAACTCTCTCTAATGATCTTTTATGCTGTAGTTGCTGTAACTCCTCATGGTTCTTTTCTCATAATGGGAGTTGCTGCTGCTTGCCTTGGTTTCATTGTACCAATTGTAAACACGATTTATTTGACGAAAATGCAGTTAAAAGTGCCAGTAGAAAAAATGGGACGGATTTCTTCAATTGATTGGATGGTATCAAGTGTAATGTCCCCTATAGCGACAATCATAACTGGACCTTTAGCTGAAATCTTTGGAGTAGCAAATTTGTACCTAACAAGTGCAATAATTGGCATTATCATAGCACTAACATTCTGGTGGATTGCTCATGTGAAAATTACTCAGAACAATGATCAATTGAAGGAAGAGTTGGTAATTCCATAAGAACCTAGCTTATAACATCAATAAGATTGTCTTTAAGGATAATCGGAAAGATTTAGATTAATTTTGGTTTAACTTTTTAAAAACTCAAGTATATTTTTTAATCATTTTTCTCTTGACAAGGAGAAATTAGAATTATTTTTGAAGAATATTTTTCAAAGGCTGCTATCAATAAACTAATTATTCATTGTGAAGCTGGAAAAGATCGCACAGGAATTGTCATTGCTATATTATTAGATTTGCTTGGCGTGAGTAGAAATTTGATTATAGAAGATTATTTACTTTCCTTTAAAGACGTTAAGAGAAATTATATAGAATCTACACTCAGAATTCTCGATGATGAATATGGCGGAGTGAAAAATTTCCTTCTAAATCATTGCAATGTTCCAAAAAAAGCAATTGATAATATAATAGAAACTTTAGTGGAAAAGGTTTATTAGAGGAATTTTCATTGAAATCAGACGCTGAAT
>JAGXOB010000155.1 GCA_019894735.1 Promethearchaeota archaeon
GGTTTATTTGGTTTTATAGCTACTAAAAACGTTAAAATAACAACAATTAGTCCTATAATTAACATAATGATTGTATCCAGAAGATGAATGTTGACTATGAGGGGTAAAAAACCAATTCCAGCTAAATCAGCAAAGCCATTAATAATATAGACTAATCCTACTAATGCTCCTAGTATCGTCAAGATTTTCATTATTCCTTCGTTTTTGTAATGTTTTGTCATTTTACATCAATTCTTTTAGTTACTTAATTTTAATAATTGTATTAAGAAATTAACAAATAAAAGCATTTAATATTTTCATTTCAGAAATATCAGTTACCTAATTTTTAAGGGTAATTTTCATAACCGGATTATAAATTATTTCTATTTCTTATTAAATTCAGATTTCTAGAAGTAGTATCCAGATATTTCTCCATTTTTAATTACAGAGAATTTGAGAAATTTATGTGATTGAGGATAAAATAATAAGATATAAAGAAAATCTGACTTTAGCTCAAAAATTAGCTATTAATCAATATGCTGACCAAGATTACTATGATAAAATGGCTAGCAGATTAAAAAAAATGTTAAATTTTTATGAAAATTTGAAAATATGGAAAGAAAATTCAGAGAAATGAATAGTTAGACTTTATTTACCGTAATTTACCTTATTCTTATCAACTTAATATTCAAATAAATTCAAGTTAAATTCTTTTTTTAATATTTCAAATATTTTTTGCATTGGTAAACCTATAACATTTGAAGGAGACCCTTGAATTTCTTTAATAAATAAACTAGCTCTATCTCTACTGGAATAGGCACCAGCTCTACCTTTCCACTCCCCAATTCTAATATAGTCCCAGATATCATCGTCAGATAAATCTAAAATAGTAACAACAGTTATATCGTAATCAACTATGACTTTTTTATTACCTATTTCTGTTATTGCTATGCCTGATATAAGGTTGTGAGAGCTATTAACTAGAGATTTTAGCATTTTAAATGCTTCGGCTTCATTTTGGGCTTTTCCAATGATTTCACCATTTAATTCCACAATTGTATCAGCGGCTATAATAACTGTTCCCTTCTCATTATTTCCTAACATTTCTTTAGCTTTCAATACTTTTACTTTAGCTAATTGTTTGACTAATTCAATTGGCTCAGATATCCGCTCTTTATAAATATCTTCGTTAATGTGTGTTATGAGAACCTTAAAAGGAATGTTTAGTCTATTAAATAGTTCTGATCGATCACTGGATTTTGATGCTACTATTATTTTTTTCATAAGTGTAATTGTAAAATAGTTTATTTATAGAATAAAACCACTATCATTAATATAAGGAATTAATTTAAAAATTTGAAAGATACATGACCGAGTTTCTTTATTGGTTTCTATTAATGTTATTTTCCTATTTAGTTGTGCTATATTGTTATATGCATTTTTCATACAAAGGGGAAGTGCTTAATAATATTTTAGGGTTTAGCGCTTTATTTTTAACTTTCTTTGTTATTGTTATCGTCGTAATGTTAATGTTTCAGGATACAATGCTATATTCCTCTACGATACCAATCTTTTCTCTTTCCTTTGGACTCCCGTTATTAATTATTGGAGCTGTAATCTTGATTTCATCTATACTACTGCTCTTATTTAAGAAATTTTTTAAGAACAGGGATTTATCGAAGTTTTGGAAATTATTGGAGGAAAAATCAAATAAGAGAAGTAAATTAAGGGGGGATACCTATAGAAAAATCCCTCATGTTCTGATTTTTATTGGCTTACTTTTTATTTGGTATGTAGGTGTTATTATTGTGAAGGATCTACTAGGTTCAATTAGTGGGATGATTCCAGATGATAATAACATGTTTCTGTTGTTTATAACGATAATGACGGAACCAGATAGTATTAGTGCGGTTTTATTTTCGTTAGGGTGGTTCTATTACCTCTTATTTTTCTTTTTCTATGGGTTTTGTTTTATTATGTTAGCAAATGAGTTTACAAGAAAAGTTAGAAGGCTTGGATTTCCCTTTAATTTCCTCTGCAAAATTCTACTATGTGAGGAAGAAAAAAGAAGTTATGGCACATACCTCTTTTTTGCGATCGGTCAAATGGTTGCGGCCTTACTTACGCCACCAATGGTGTTTTTAACGATTTTAGGAATGAGTTCTCTGGCAGATTTAGCAACTAGTCAAGTAGGGATAAGATACGGAAAAAATAAAATTAGATGGAATAAAGATAAATCTTGGCAAGGAAGCATAGCTGGAATTATAGCGTGTTTTATTATATGTACATTGTTTATTGGTATTTATTGGGCTTTAATTTTCACTTGCGCCTTCTTTATTTTTGATGTTCTTACAAACAAACCTTTCAATATTTCTGATAATTTATTAATCCCGTTTGGTAGTAGCCTTATATTTTTGTTTATAAGGTTTTTTTTTAATTTCGATTATTATACAATTATTTTAACATGGTTTTGATTATAGAAAATAGATTTTTTGAAATGATTAAATTTTAAGGATTAAAAATGAATTATTTACCAACTTCTTTGATTTTCATAGGTTATTCCGTTTTAACATTCATTTATGTTATAAAAAATAGAACCATAAAGATCGAAACCCACTTGTTTCTAAATGAAATTTTGATAGCATTTTTTTTTTTAATAGCAGGAATCCTTTTTCCTTTTATGTTTCAATCTAATTCGCGAAATCTACCAATGGATTCATTGAATTTCTTATGGTTTCTAACTTCTTTAATATTTTTAATTGAAATGGGCTTATGGATTACTAATTTGCTTTATAACGCTATTATTTCTAAAAAAAATCCTGAAATTATGGCCGAAAGGAACTATAACGATTATTGTAATAAGGTGAAGAATAGATGGATTGACGATTTTAAGAGCGAATTTGGGAGGAAATTATTGCATTTATTTACTACCTTTGTCATTCTTTTTTTTTGGTCGTTAGGAACCATTCTTGATAATTTAGGAATTTTAAGCCAATGGGATTTAGATAATTACAGTTTTTCTCATTGGTTGATAATTACAATTGGATTAGGGTTTGTTATCATGTTCCAAGTTGCTGATCTTGTGCGCTTAAATAAATTTTATATGCTTCCTAACTGGGCTAAACGTTGGTTTTTATCAATGAGACCAGAGGAGCTTAATACATTTGTAGCTTCAACACCTATGGTTTTATCTTTAATACCCTTCATTTTTGCTCCATTTCCAATTCTAGCTTCAGTCGCATTAATAACCACGGGAGCAGATGCTGCCGCTTGTCTAATAGGTAAAAAATACGGAACCCATAGTCTAAAAAAAGATTCTAAAAAAACGATAGAAGGGTTTATAACCGGGGGTGTAGCTACATTTTTAATAGTTTTAGTAGTGTTGAATATATATCACATATGGATGCCTGTAAGTTTCGTAAAAATCTTATTTATGGCTATAACTTCAACAATCTTGTTTTTATTAGTAGATTTCTTTGCAAACCATATTTCGGATAATATTTTAAATCCGATTTTAACTGGTTTCGGTATGTGGCTAATCTTGTTATTATGATTACAATTATTTTTTAAGATTATCCCCCGAAATATAAATATAAAAAGGCGATGTCATCTCCATCTCTTAAAATCGTTTTTAAGAAATTCTCGTCTCGATAGCTCCTACCATTTATGATTATTGAGAGGAAAGAACTAAACTCATTCCTTTTTTTTTTGTCCCAGAGTAATTCATAGAATTTTTCGCCAAAATGTTCTTTGAAAAATTCCAATAATTCCTTTACTGTTAACTCTTGGTCGAAATTAATGATTTGATTTGTACCTTTCGTAATTTCGTTAAAAGGTGGTTCAAACCTAAACTTTAAGGATATCACTTTTAAACTACTTCCATTTTTTTAAGAAACGCTAAGAAAATTAAATAATTACAAATATTAAATTTTGTTGGTAATTATAAATAAAAAATTGAATATTTAACCATATACACTCAATTAACATCCTTCAATTTAATTGGGGTTTTATTTGATACAATTAAATCGGTTTTGTTAAGGTTTTAACAATTAGATTCTAATATTATAAAAATAAGATTTTTAGTGATTCTATAAAGGTTTAAGAATATGGCTCAAGTAATATTTATTTCTAAAAAAACAGTTCGGGACGCTTGGCTTTCGGCCGTAGCTCAAGTTCTATACAATGGAGATGACATAAGAACTGAATATGATAAAAAGAAAGATCCTCCCTCCAAGGACGCAACCGTACTAATCGAAATAGAGAACCCAATGAGTGAACCTATTTCCCGGAAAGATAAAGTAATGAAGATCAAATCAAAATATGGAAATTCGTTCGAAGTTTACGGTTGTATGGCAGATACTTACTTGATAGGTTCCATACAAAGCGGTTACATTGAAGAAATCATGGAGGGCGTAAACGATCATTATTTATGGGATTCGGATACGAGCTTTCCATATTCATACCACGATAGAATATTTAATTATACACCTTATTCTCTGGAGGATTCTATCCATGTAAATTACGATTTAGAATTTGTTGATAATAATTTCGTAAGGAAGCACAAAAAACTATTGAAAGCAGGCAAAGTTCAAATTTCTGATGATTCTAAAATCTGGAAATTAAAGCATTTAGTTGATTTCAATCTAAATAAAAAGATCTCAGACCAGGTAGGAATCCAAAAAATACCCATCGAAGTAATAAATTTCCCAAAAATAAATCAAATTGAATACATAATTAGAAAGTTAAAAGAAAAACCATATTCACGTAGAGCTCAAGCAATAACTTGGCGACCGCTTGTCGATCCATTTCACATTGATCCTCCTTGTCTTCAGAGGATTTATATGCGAGTAAAAGATGATAAATTAATCATGCAAACAACCTGGAGGAGTAGAGATTTGTTTAGAGCGTGGGAAGCAAATGTAAATGGAATGATTCGAATCCAGAAGTATGTCGCCGATCAACTTGGATTAGAGATGGGACATTACTTAGATTTTAGCAATTCTTTGCATATTTACGGTAATACAATATCTGAAGTTAAAGACATGTTTAACAGAATGAAAAATAGAGGAGAAGAATTTCCTGAGGATGTAATTAAGTTAATAGAACAAAATTAAAATTGTAAGAGATTTAAGGAAAATAATAAACATACATAAAATATATTACGCTCTCCACCACTAAATTGTTCAATTCTTTCTTTAATTCTCCTTCTAATTTTTTATATACAGGCATTATCCTATGTTTTAATCTTAAATCACTATTATATTAATCTACAATGTTTTTTAAATTATCGTATCTTAAGGCTAGGTCATTCTCAAGTGTATCCCTTACCCAAGAGGGGAGATCCGCTGGTTTATATGTCTTTTCCGTCTATATTTCTTTGGTCGAAAATATAGCTAGCATACAAAAACTAATAAAA
>JAGXOB010000156.1 GCA_019894735.1 Promethearchaeota archaeon
TCCCAAAAGTTAGCAGGGAGGATCCATCAGCCAGTCCACTTACTGGTAAAATGAATCGTAGAGTAGCTCCAGATTCACCACAATCTATAGGTTTTGATTTACCTTGAAGCGGTAATGATCCATTCACTACCCACAAGTTATTTTTGACCTTAACCTCTGCACCTAGACTTTTAACAGCCCTATAAGTAGCCTCAGTGTCTTCTGAAAATAATGGATCTGTGATAATGGATCTTCCGTGTGAAAGCGCTGCAGCAATTAACATCCGTTGTGTGTAAGCTTTTGATGGGGGCGCACTAACAGTGCCATTGATATGCTGAGTTGGTCTGATAATGGTTTCTATCAAGAGTCAAACACCATCGCTTTTTTATGGTTAATAGATGTTTTGATAATATCGCCATCATATCTTTGAAGTACTAATTTTACCTGATCAATCGTGTCATTTGTAACAATCGCTGTCACAGTTGGACCCTTACCACATAGTCCTGCAGCCAATGCTCCAGCATTTAAAGATTCTAAGGCTATGCTAGAATCGTAACCCAAAATTGAAGAATAAATAAATCCATTTAAAGAAAGGGCTGTCCAATAATGACCATGGATAGCTTCTTTGAACGCAATATTTACAAGTGATTTCACAGATTGAAGTTTATCAGCATCAATATTAGCAGTATAAGCTTTTTTTTCTGGAACTAAAAACAAAACAGTAATATCTGAAGGTAATTTAATCTGGCTTAAAAGTTTCCTTTTAACATTATCAGTTAAAACTACGCCTCCAAAATAAGAAGCACAAGCATCATCAAAAGCTCCAGTAAGTGTAACCCCAGAATCAAAAGCTGCATCTACTCCCAAAGAGACTATTGACAAATCATCAATTTTTTTATTAAGAGCTTTAACTGTCGCTAAAGCTACAGCATTAGCTGCTGCACTGCTACTCTTTAAACCTCTAGCAATGGGAATGTTGGACCAAGTTTTTATTTTTGCACCATATTGATGGCCGACATTAAAATATTTGAATACTCTTAAAACTGTTTTTTCTATTAATGAAGCATCTTCAGAGGGGTCAGACAGTATTTCCCCATGGACAATATTAGGATCACCTGTTAATGTTACTGAGGCTTTTGTCCACAAATCAACACCTAAAGCTGCTCCCTTCCCCAAAGCAATCGCATTCACTATCGTAGCCGCTCCATAGGCTATTGCCAAACCTTTTTGGGTCAATTAAATGCACCTTTGTTTGATATTTGTTTTAGTGTTGCCAGTTTCATGATTTCAATCGGAGCCTTTCTCCCAGTCCATAATTCAAAAGAGGCAGCCCCTTGATATATCAGCATTTCAAGACCATTTATTGTCTTGGCTCCAACTATTTTTGCATCGGATAATAGTTTTGTTTCCAGTGGATTATAGACAATATCCATAACTGTCAAATCTGACTTTAGCAATTTTGGATCAACTATTGATAGTTTAGAATTTGGTCCCATGCCAACGTTTGTAGCATTAATGAGTAAATCTGAAGATCTAAGATTCTTTTGTATTGAATCCTGTGATAGAGTTTCATAATGAATATTCTTGTCAAATTTTAGTTTCAGATCTAATTCAAGATTTTTTACTTTTTTAATGTCCCTATTTAGAACAATAAGGTCCTTAACTTTATCAGCAATAGAAAACGCTATTGCTCTGCCAGCACCTCCAGCTCCAAGTAATACAACTTTACTGGAAGAGAGATCAACTCCATTTTCCTGAAGAGCTTTTACTGCTCCAATCCCATCTGTACTAAAACCAAGAAGACGTCCTTTTTTATTAACAATTGTATTAGCAGAATTGAGAGATTCTACAGTAGAGTCTATTTCATCCAAGTAATTGATTACCTTGTTTTTATGGGGCATAGTTACATTTAAGCCATGAATGCCTAAAGATCGCATTCCTTGGATAGCCATTTCCAGTTCTGCGGGTCTCACTTTAAATGCTAAAAAAATAAAATCAAGATTAAGATGGTTAAAAGCTGCATTTTGTATGGTTGGACTTAAAGTATGTTGGATAGGATTACCTATAACACCACATATTTTTGTTTTTCCTGAAATATCCATTCATATCATTCCAAAATCTTGTATATTGATTTCATTTCTTGTACTGAAAGTTGGCCATTAGCTGTCTCAAAACCTTTTTTCAGTGAAGCAAATGTAAAGTAACTGCCATATAGAGGTGATAATAATCTGGAAATTCTACCGAGTTCACCCATGCAAAAACATACTAGATTTATCTTTGTGGATTTTTGGGAAATAAAATTTAATATGATAAGATTATCTGCAATTTGATTTGCTGTTGTCACAATTTTACATACTTCAGCTCCACTCGATATTTCTTTTTCTAGAATAGATTCCAGATCTGACAGAGGTAAAGAGTTACAGAAATCATGAAAAGAAACTATAGGCTTACAACCTAACATTTTTAATTCTTTAACAAAATCTTCCAATTTTGGAGAATATAAGCCGACATCAACATATTCAAACCCACTCTCAGCAGCCTCAAGCAGCAATTTCTGTTGTTTTAGTCCTGTAATATTATCTTTTTCTTTTGAATTACTTGATAAAATAGTGGCAATTTTCGGTGTATTTCCATGATTAGCTAATTCGTTCAAACGAGTTGTAGATTGAAGATAATCAAGTCTCACTTCTATTAGATCTAAATGCAGATCTTCTGTTTCCTTTAGTAGACTAATAGCTTCCAGAAAAGTTTTAGGAAGAAGGGATACACAAATTTTGGCTTTCAACGCTCAATCACCGTTTCTGCATCAACGGCAACTCCAAAGTGTCTACCTCCACCATTTGTCAGATGGATTAGCACCTGGTCATTTATCTTCAAATCAGTTACTGGAATAGAAGTATCAATAGTTACAAGTCTAATAGTTTCGGCATTTTGTAGGATTGTCTTAATTCTTTTTCCTTTAGCTTCAGCCTCGATTAATATTAAAGGCCTTAACTCAATTTTTACTCTCCCAACATCTGCAGTCCGCAATTTTCCGTTTCTATCAACAATTAATACTTCTTCTCCTGCTTTCAAATCCGACAGATACCGCGTCCTTTCCAGAGATTCAAAGGTATACATCGAAAGAGATCCAGCATTAACTCGAAAAGGACGAGCTTGAACGTAGGGGTTTTCAGTAACCTCGGCTTCAACTAGAAATAATCCTGAAGATTGACAACCTACAAGCATCCCTTCACCTTGAATCATAAGAACACATGTATCCACACAAACTCTTGCTCCTGTTCCAATCTGTTTAATAGCCACTATTTTTGCGGGTATTAGATCAAGGGTTAAATTCTGTTTTTTCACAATAGTTATTGTTTTCTTAAGTTCTTCAGAACTAGAAGTTTTTAATAAAACACCATCAGTTCCCAATTCAAGTGCTTCTAAAACTAGTTTAGCATCTTTAGAATCTGAAACCTCTGCAATTATCTTACTTTTATCTCGGGTTTTTGCAATTAGATTCTCAAGAGGAATAACACACCAGTCTAAACATGTAAGAAGCAAATAATCAACATGAAAACCAGCAGCATTTGTCGCAGTATTTTCATCTTTTTTTCCATGTATAGCTATTCTTAATGCAATCTTTTTATTTTCACTTTTTAAGGTCTTAATTTGATTTTCATCTAAATTACTCAAAAGAACAATATCATCGTTACCTGAAAGGTTTTCCAATTGATCATTTTTCAGCAAAAAATCGCAATTTTCTTTCGCTAGTTTCATAATAGCAAGCTTTTCAGAGTCTGAAGCTTTTGGAGATATTTCAACCCAGATTTCTTTCAATTTAATCCACCTTGAATTTTCACAACTCGATTATTTCAAGTTAGTAGTATTTACTCCCATGATCAATTATTGCTCAATCCTATTTTGTTTTTGGTTTTTTTTTATCAAAATCTTTGGAGTTAGTAGTATAAGGATTAAAATTTTCGAAAAAACCAAACAAAGTTAAATCGGTCTAGAAAACAAGTTATGCCTCATTATTTTTCTGATTTGCCTTTTAGTGACCAATGTTTATCAATGCGCCAGAAGAGCACATAGCTCCAAAAGTGCCAGTCGTAACTAAATCAACTTCTTTAATCGCAACCTCTAAACCACTGCTTTCAACTAATTTTTTCATTTCTGAAGCGGTAAGAACTTGAACATCACCAGCGCGAATTTTTTCATTGATCTCTTCTGTTGTTCTAATATTCTTTTTAGCCGGGATTTTGATGCCTCCAATTGACACCATCTAAAAGAGAGTAGAATCGAAGTAATATCTTCTGTAAAAAAAAATTACCAAATTGTCCAAGGTAGATCGTTCATGTATTCGTTTAAAGAACGAATCGTTTCTCCATTATGTTCTCTTTGCTTTAACACTTTTATTAAAGCCAAAGCTAGCTCCAAATTTGTTATAACAGGAACATTAAATTCAACAGCCTGTCTTCTAATTATATAACCATCTGTTAAAACAGCTGAAATGTTATTCTTTTTCTGCCCCATTGGAACATTTATGACTAGATCAATTTTTCTTTCTTGAAGATAATCAAGAATATTTGGACGGGCACTAATCTCTTTAACCTTATGTAGAACAGAAACCTTTCGTAATCCTGATTTCTGTAAAACCTTGGCAGTATTTTTAGTTGCATATATCTTAAATCCCAGTTTCTCTAAATCTTTGGCGATAGGCACAACCCTTCTTTTTGGTTCTTCACCACCAACGGTTATTAGAACAGAACCACCTTTTGGTGGGATTCTAAATTGTGCAGATTGGATCGCCTTTGAAAAAGCATCGGCAAAGTTTTCGCCAAGGCAAGCTACTTCCCCAGTGCTTAACATCTCAACACCCAAAACTGGATCTGCTCCACTTAATCGCATAAAACTAAATTGAGGAACTTTAACACCTACATGAGAAATCGGGGGAAGATTACATGTTGGTAATTTATTAAATTTCTTATTAAGCATAGCCAATGTTGCTAGCTCAATCAGGTTGACTCCTCGAGTTTTGCTGACAAAAGGTATTGAGCGAGAAGCTCGAAGATTACATTCGATAACATAGACTGTATCATCTTTAACAAGATATTGAATATTAAATGGGCCTTTAATGTTCAAAGCTTTAACAATTTTATGAGTTACTTCTTCAATTTTATTCTGTATTAGTAGTGAAAGGGTTTGAGGAGGAACGCTAATACTCATAGTTGCATCACCACTATGAATTCCAGCATTTTCTATGTGCTCAACTATTGCACCGATAATACAAGTTTCTCCATCAGAAACTCCGTCAACTTCAACCTCTTTAGCA
>JAGXOB010000157.1 GCA_019894735.1 Promethearchaeota archaeon
CATTATAGATGTCTTTATAGTCCATTCTCATTAATTTCTTATTTAGTTTACCTACACTAGTCCTGGGGATTGAATCCACAAATATGATCTTATCAGGGAGTTGCCATTTAGCAAAACTCTTAGCAAGATATTGGTGAACTTCGCTTTCGTTGATATGTTCAAAATCTTCCCGAAGAACAACTAAAGCTAAAGGTCTTTCCTCCCACTTTGGGTGGTGTATTCCTACAACTGCGGCTTCAAGAATACCAGCATGTGTCATTAATATATTCTCCATATCAATTGAACTTATCCATTCGCCGCCACTTTTGATTACATCCTTAATTCTATCTGTAATTTTAAGATAACCTTCAGAGTCAATACAACCGGCGTCTCCAGTTCTAAAAAAGCCATCTTTCGTAAAGCTATCCTTTGTACGATTTGAGTTATAATAAGTTCTGGTAATCCAAGGACCTCGTAAAAGGATTTCTCCAGAACTAATTCCATCATGCGGAAGTTCATTCCCTTCTTCATCTACAATCTTAATATCTATACCAGAGTTTATTGTACCTTGCTTTTTTTTAAGATCCCAGAGTGCTTCTTCTGAAAGTTCTTTTTTAAGCCAAGGTTTAAAATAATTTAGAGTAACTATTGCTAACCCTTCTGTAGAACCGTAAGTGTGTACTATTTCTCCGCCCGATTCGTCCCAAAATCCTCGCATTAGAGTTATGGGTGGTTCAGAACCCCCGCAAAGAAAACGAGCCCTTGTAAGGTCTGGTTTTTCATCCAATTTTCTAATAATTTCATACATCGCCATCAAAACAGTTGGTACAGCAGCAGAGATTGTTACCTTTTCTTTGACCATGAGATAAGTAATTTCCTTTAAATCTGGTAAATTCCATTTACCTGAGAAAATTATTTTCGCTCCCGCATATGCTGACGCTTGAGGTATCGACCAACCAAGAACATGGAACATAGGAACCATCTGAAAGGTTACATCGTCTACAGAAATTGAAAACTTTGCTGTAAACATTAAAGTATGGATGTATACTTCTCGGTGAGAGTAATAAACTCCTTTAGGCTTACCTGTAGTGCCTGTTGTATAACACGCAGCGTACGATGAGTTTTCGTCTAGATATGGCCACTTAAAAAGCGGAGAACTTTTGGCTAAAATTTTTTCATAACTGAAGATCGGTTTGAGTTTTGTGTTTAAATCAGATAGATGATTATCAGTGATAATAATATAGCCTTCAATAGTTTCACATAGAGGAGCGATAGATTCTGCTACATGAATCAGATTTTCATCAACAATAATATATTTGGCGTCAGAATGATTAATCACATAGGCCAATTCTTCAGGGATGAGGTTTAAATTTAATGAAACCATAACGGCTCCCATTCCGGGAAGACCATAATAAATTTCAAAATGTTGGTGATGATTCCATGCAAGTACTCCTACACGATCACCAATTTTTATGCCAATTGACTGTAAAGCATTAGCTAATCGTTTCATTCTCTCATAAGCGTCATAGTAGGTATAACGGAACAGATTTCCATCATCTTTTCTGGTAATAATCTCCTGTTTAGCAAAATTTCTTATCCCCTGCCGCATATGATTGATTACATTTAATTGATAATTCTCTTCTTGATCAACAATAAACCCTTTTATTAGCTTCAACTTCTTTTTTTTTTTTTTTTTTTTTTATTTAATTTCAAATTCGTTTTTCTTGATTTGATATAGAAGAGATTAACTTATAAAAGGATTTAGGAAAATTCAAAAAATCGCTCATTCAAAATTATTCTTTTTTTTCTTTAGTCTATAGAGATATAGTTTAAAAATATCTAATTAACACTAATAGTATGGATTCATACGATAAATTGCCGGATGCAGAGCTTAAACCGTTAGGAGAACTTTCAAACAGGTTTTTAGATTTAGGAATTGCCACATTTAGAGAAGCTTGCAATTATGTACACGATATAGATTACGGTTCTAATACCAATTATGAAGATAAAATGATATTATTTAAAGAAAAGAAAGGCACATGCACCACCAAACATGCTGTCATTGCGGGTCTCGCACAAGAACTTAATATCCCGCTTTTTAAACATGTCTGCGTTTACAAACTTACTGAAGAAATAACGACAGGTGTAAAAAACATTTTACAGCAATATGAAATTCCATATGTTCCTATGGTCCATTGCTTTCTGGTTTATGAAAACTATCAATTTGATCTTACAGAAGGTAATCACAACGGAAAAAAAACAGCTATAAACGAGTGTATACACTCAGAAAGAGTCGATCCATTCATTAGTAGAAAAGATGAATATTTACTTTTTAAAAATGTATTAAAGGAAATAATACTTCCATCCAAAGAGATGGAGGGAATAGCAGTAAAAACCATACTAAAATCTAGAACAGAAGGCATTAATCTTTTGATGAAAATTATTTTAGGATAGATTTAGTCTGTAGGATAAAGTAATTATTAGCAATCTTATTTTAAATATTATGGAAAATGATAAGAAGAAGGAAACTGAGGGTAGCGTTGTTGATTTTACAACTAAACCGAACACATTAACTTCTTTAAAATGTGATTTTGAAGCTATTGGTGTTAAACCGGGAGCTATAATAATTATGCACAGTTCGCTAAGTAAAATTGGCTGGACAGTCGGAGGATCAGTAACTGTTATTAGAGCCTTAATGCAAACTTTAACTCCCGAGGGCACTTTAGTAATGCCAACATTTTCTAGTGATAACTCTGAACCATCAATTTGGGAAAATCCTCCTGTACCTGAGAGTTGGTGGGATACCATTAGAAAAGAAATGCCTGCGTTTGAACCAGAAATAACCCCAACTAGAGGAATGGGAATAATAGTCAATACTTTTAGAAATTGGCCTAAAGTATTACGAAGTAATCACCCAAAATCATCTTTCGCAGCGTGGGGTAAAAACGCAAAATTAATTACTGAAAATCATGAATTAGAAGGAGATCTTGGTGAAGGATCCCCTCTCGCGCGCTTATACGAACTACGAGGACAAATACTATTAATTGGTGTTAATCATGAGAACAATACTTCGATACATCTTGCAGAATACAGGAGCGATTTTCCTGGTAAAAAGTATGTTAAAACCGGATGCGCAATGTTGATAAATAATCAGCGAAAATGGGTAGAATGGGAAGAATTAGATGTCGATTCCGATGATTTTGCACAGCTTGGAGTAGATTTTGAATCAATAATCAATTACAAATTAGGAAAAATTGGAATGGCAATAAGTCGATTGATTTCAATTCGGGATATTATAGATTTTGGAGTTAAATGGCTTAAACTGAACCGAAAAGTTCCTTAAGTTTCCTACATAATTAATTATTATGGTGATAATTAAATGAAGATGATTAATGAAACCGCAATTGTAACCGGTTCCACAAGTGGAATTGGAAAAAAAATAGCGGAACTCTTTCTTAAAGAAGGTTGTAAAGTAGCGATTTGTTCTCGAAATGAAACTAATGTGAATCAAACTGTAGAAGAGTTTACGAAACGATTTGGCGACTCTGTCATCGGTATGCCTTGTGATGTCTCCGATCTTGTTGCCGTCGGAAAACTTATTAACAAAACTATTGAAGCTTTTGGATCCATCCGTATCTTAGTAGCCAACGCAGGAGTGAACTTAACTTATGGGCCTTTTCAATATTTAACACCGGTTAAGGTTAATTCAGATGCTAAAACAATTATTGGGATCAACTTAATTGGAGCAATAAATTCAATATCAGCAGTATTACCCCAGATGATTAAACAAAAATATGGGAGGATCATAACATTATCAGGCGGTGGAGCCGATAGACCAGTGGAAAATATGACTATTTACTCTGCCTCTAAAGGTGGCGTTGTTGCATTTTCTCAATGCTTAGCAAAGGAGTTGGAAAAGGAGGAAAATGATATCAAAATTAACATATTTCAACCTGGAATGGTATTGACTAATTTATATAATGTGTCATTGATTGAAGAATGGAAAGATAAAGAGAAATATGAATCTCATATGGAATTAATAAAGGAACATGTTATGACGGATGTTGAAAAGAGTAGCATGACAGTCATACCTTACGCATTACCAACTTGTAAAGATACTGGTAAATCCTTCAGAGGTTTTCCACTTGCAAAGATGATCAGAGGATTTATGAAAGTATCAAGAGAAACGAAACGCAGTAATAGCACCTGAAATGCGTAATATTAAAACTGACTAGAATTTTTAAAAAAATTAAATTAAAAAAAAAAGATAAGGTTAGATAACAATCGCAAAAAGTTTTTTACTAATTATTTTTTAATCCTTATTTTATTAAATTACATTTATAGGTTTATTCTAACTCATTTAAACTAATAGCGATTTCTTCTACCGCCGCCGCCACCGCCGCCTCGATTATAAGAATTAAATTGAGGTGGGGCTTTCTCAGTTACGACAACATTGGAAGCTTGAGGACCTTTTTGACCTTCAGAAACTTCAAATTCAACCTTATCGTTTTCATTTAATGTTTTATATTCATCGTCTCCACCTGATAGTGCAGAAAAATGAACGAAAACATCGGTACCATCTTCTGAGTTTATAAAACCAAATCCCTTACGAGAATTGAACCATTTAACTGTTCCTTTTACCAATTTTAAAACCAATTTTTTATTAAAACTAATTCTTTCTATATCAAAGAATTATTTAAATTAACGAACCATCAATAATATATTTTTACCTTTTCTTTTAAAACTAAAACAAATTTCTAAATTGGTAAAGTCAATCTACCCAAAAACCTTTTGCCAATCTTCTTCTTGTTTGCCACAAACTGGCTTTTTCAGTGAATCCTATAATGCCTTTGCCTTGGTCGGCATCCTTTACTTTCCACATTCCATTCACCGCTCCTGTTAAAGCACCAGATAAAACTTCAAAACCTTGAGCAGTATATAAATCGCATTCTACACCTCGGTTAATAATAAATTTTAATTGACGCATTCCTTGTTGATTTTTAGATTTAAGGACTTCTAATAGTCGTTCAACTTCTTCATCCAATTTGTCGTTGGCAACAACTCGGTTCCACAAATTCCAATCAACAGCTTTTTTACTCGAATGAAGTGCTCCGATAAGGTTAATTTCTTTAGCTCTTCTTCGACCTATTAATCGTGCTAAGCGTGTCGTACCACCCCATCCGGGAGTTATTCCAACATCTACTTCTGGCATGCCCCATTTTGAACGTTCAGTAGCTATAACAAAATCGCAAGCCATAGTAATCTCTAATCCTCCTCCCACAGCAAAACCGTCTACCGCAGCTATAGTCATTTT